>CALFXQ010000018.1 GCA_937958285.1 uncultured Fusibacter sp.
TCCAGTAGCATGCCATCTATACTTTCAATTTGTAAGTCGTCGAGCACCGCTGAAATTTGTTCAAAATTGCTTCTATAAGGCTTGAAGTGATCGCCAAACACCCTTAGGCGTGCCGTAGCAGCATCGAGGGCCTCTGGATCTTGATCAATGCCGACGAGAAGCCCATTTGGCAATTGCTTAAGTATCCCTTCTGAATGCCCACCACCACCAAGGGTGCCGTCGACGTAAATACCATCTGATTTTATCTTTAATGCCTCTAAACATTCGTAGTAGAGTACAGAGACGTGTTCAAAACTCATAGTGCCTCCTATATTCCCAGTTGGGCAAGTTGCTCGGCCAAGGCTTCATAGCTTTGAGAACCGTCAGTTTGATAAGCGTCCCAAGTCGCCTTACTCCATACCTCGATACGTGTAGAAACGCCAATGAGCACCACATCTTTGTCGAGCTTTGCATACTCTCTTAGGTTTTGAGAGAGCATCATTCTGCCCTGCTTATCTAAATCACAATCCATGGCACCTGCGTAAAAAGCCCTTACAAACTGCCTTGCGTTGCTTTGAGTCAAAGGCAATGCCTTTAATTTTTCTTCTATAATCAACCATTCAGATTCTGGAAATATAAAAAGACACTGATCCAGACCTTTAGTGATGTAAAATGTCTCGCTTAATTTGTCGCGAAAGCGCGCGGGCATGCTGATGCGTCCCTTAGGATCCATGGTATGTTCATATTCACCAAAAAACATCCACATCACCTCGCAGTCATACCACTTCATCCCACTTTGCGCCACTTTATTATCATTTTAGACTAAAAACACTATTTTGACAACGCTTTAACACGATTTTCTCCCTACTTTTTTAAGAAACTTTCTTGTTTTTTCAAGCCTTGAGCTATGTTGTATGCATAAAAAAAAGCCCTACTACATATAGTAGGGCTTGGGTCTTTAGACCTCGTATAAGTGAAGTTGATAGAAAGCTTCTAGCGCTTCACGCACCGCGGCCTCCGTTGTTAATTTTAGTACCTGCTCTTTTAATGCCACACAATCGTCAGTGTGTAATTTTGAGAAGATATAACGACTTTCTAGTATGCGATTTGCACTCATTGAAAACTCGTGAAGTCCCATACCGATAAGCAGTGGAATAAACCTTGGATTGGAGGCTAACTCCCCGCACATTGCTACATGTATGCCCTTGAGGTTTCCATTTGAAATAACGGTATTGAGTAGTCTTACCAATGCAGGCATATAAGGTGAATACAAATAAGATACAGCCTTGTTCATACGATCTGCTGCCATTGTATACTGGATAAGATCGTTAGTGCCGATAGAGAAAAAATCTACATGTTCAGCTAATACATCTGAGAAGATAGCCGCAGAAGGCACTTCAATCATAATGCCCAATTTATAAGGGCCGATGACCACTCCCGATGCCTCTAACTCTACCTCTACTTCTGCAAAGATACGCTTTGCAATCAGCACTTCTTCGAGATTTGAGATCATGGGAATCATCACATATAAATCGCCATAAACACTGGCTCTTAAAAGAGCACGGATTTGAGTTTTAAAAAGCGGTATATTGGTTAAGCAGTATCTCACCGCTCGAAACCCTAAAAACGGATTATCTTCTTTGGGTATGCCCAAATAGGAAAGTTCTTTATCTCCCCCTACATCTAGGGTGCGAATAACCGTTGGCTTTCCTTGCATACCTTCAAGCATTTGCTTATACACTTCGAGTTGTTCCGCCTCAGAAGGCTCACTGTGTCTGTCCATATAGATAAACTCAGTTCTAAAAAGGCCAATTCCTTCTGCGCCATGCTCATTGGCCGCTTTTAAATCCTTTGTATTTGCAACGTTCGCAAAGGTACCAAATCGCTTGCCATCTGCAGTCTCTGTCGGTTTTTCTCTGTACACACTCACTTTTTTTGCAAAAGCCGCATGTTTTTCTTGGCGTACTTTGTATGCTTCTACTACGGTAGCATCGGGATTAATAACGAGTTCGCCCTTATCGCCATCTACAATAATCAAATCGCCTTCTTTGACGCCATCAAAAATGCCCTCTACAGCTAAAACAGTTGGAATACCACTGATTTTAGCAAGAATTGCAAAGTGAGTCGTCTCTGCTCCCACTTCGGCCACGAGGCCAATGACATTGTGATCTTCTGTTAAGTGGATGTCTGATGGATTGAAATCTTTGGCCATGACAATTGTATTGGGTGGATAATTCACATGGCTATCAATTCCCATTAAGGACTTAATGAGCTGATCCCGGATATCCATAATATCGTTGGCACGTTGTTTAAGGTATTCATTGTCCATTGCTTGGAAAATGTCTACAAATTGATTGCAAACCATTTTGACAGCCTGCTCCGCATTGCAATGTTCACCCTTAATTAAATCTATCATTTGGTCGCTAAGCTCTGGATCGTCGACGATCATGGCATGCGCTTCAAAGATTTCTTTTTTTTCTTTTTGACCTTTTGCCTCTGCCTCTTGCAAACGCAAGACGAGATCTTGTTTGATTTTTTCTAAATGTGCTTTTAGTCTCAACACTTCTTGCGCGGCATCTGCCACTGTAATCGACTGTACTTCCGGCATTGCATTGTCAAAATAGACAACTTTGCCAATGGCAATCCCTTTACTAATTGCTAAACCTTTCATGACATTCCTCCTGCGCATCACTCGATGCTGAGCAGCAGCCTTGCCATCTCTTCGATGGCGATGTCGCTATTGGGTCCCTCTGCCACAATGCCAACTTCCTCACCAAAGCGAACGCCCATGCTCAAGAGATTCATAATGCTCTTGGCGTTATATTGACGTCCCTCTTTAATCAAGAAAATTTCACAGGCCTGCTTCTGTGCAAATGCGATAATTTGACTTGCTGGTCTTGCGTGTATACCCATTTTACTTTCGATCTTAACGATTTTCATGCAACTTACCCCTCAGACCTATTTGAGTGTAATGGTCATTAGTACAGAAGGATCCTTGGCGTCAATCTGCTGTACTTTTTCCATATTGGTGATAATTATTGGGGTCTCCAGAGCTTTACCCATCCTTTTGACATACTCTAAATCGACTTCCACAATAGGCTCCCCAGCCTTAATGTGTTGTCCAGGAGTTGCCAGGCGTTTAAAGCCCTCACCTTTTAATTCCACCGTATCGATGCCGATGTGAATCAACAGCTCAAGGCCCAATGGCGTCATTAGACCGATTGCGTGATTAGTGGGAAAAATTTGAACCACCTCTGCATCGCAAGGGGCACAAATCAGAGTTCCCGTAGGCACAATTGCCACACCATCGCCTAAGAGCCGTTGAGAAAAGACTGCATCTGGCACTTGATTTAAGTCGATTTTCTGACATGCAACTGGAAAGTGTAAAATTTCTTGTTTCTTTTTAAAGAAACCCATCATAGAGGCACCTCTTCCGCACATACAGTATCTCAACTTCAACTCAGTCACAAGGTAAGTTAGGCATTTGAACAAGTATTTCACTGCCTTTATTAACATATAATAAACACATTTGAAGTTCAACTGCCTTTATCTTGCAAACGTTTCCTGATATTGAAACACTGTATAAAAAATGAGTGCAGCGACAAGCGCAACAGCTTGCCACTGCACTTCTTGACAAATTTAGCTCAGACGGCGAATACCATCGGCAATCATTTCAGCTTTTGGACCAATAATCACTTGAACGGCATCTTTTGAAGGTCTAATAACCCCAGCTGCCCCAAGTTTCTTTAATTCGATGTCATTGACAAGTGCTTGATCTGATACGATCAATCTGAGTCGTGTAATGCAGGCATCGATGTCTTTTAGGTTCTGTTTGCCACCAAGAGCAGAAGCATAAGCGCGAATTAACTCAACCTCGCCCATTGCGTCAATTTTCTCAGACACATTGTCGAGATGCTCATCTGTACGACCAGGTGTTTTGAGATCAAACTTCTTAATTGCAAATACAAATACACCGTAGTAAATTGCGCCAAAGACCAATCCGATTGGAATTAAAAGCAATGGCTTTGTGGCTAAATTCATATTCATCACATAGTCGATAAGA
>CALFXQ010000019.1 GCA_937958285.1 uncultured Fusibacter sp.
GTATTTCGCCAGTTTCCTCTTACAAAGCTATGGGCGAAATGGTAGTACCCGATGTTTTCATTGTGTTGGATGCTCACAATTTCTCCAATCACACCACTGTCTAACAATCCCTTGATCTCGCTGTAAAAGGCCGTATACCTCAGCACATGACACACCAAAATTTTTCCCTGGGCCACTTTTGCGGCCTCGCCAATGGCCAGTACTTCAGAGAGTTGATTGGACATGGGTTTTTCGAGCAATATATGATAGCCCTTATCGATGGCTGCCATTACCGGTTCAAAGTGCAAATCATCTGATGTGGCAATAATGACGCCATCTACCTCTGGATCGGAATCCATAAGGGTGCGCCAATCCTCAAATTGACGCGAAGGCGCGATTTGATGATCATCGCTAATTTGAAAGCGTTTGAGCGCCACGGGCTCTGCAACTGCTCGAATTTTAATGCGATCCTGGTGTGATAGCACATATTGGCCATATCTATCTTTACCTCGATCACCTGCCCCGATTACCGCAACGGATACAACACCTTTGTTCATATGCGTTTCTCCTTTTTCATCGTGTACTTAGCGACAATCTCCTGAAGCCTTTCGTAATTAAAGGTCATCTCTTCAACGAGCTTAAATTGTGTTCTTGCGCGTCTTAAATTGTGATCTTCTGTATGTGTTTTAAAATACACATCCCCTTCTAGATAGTCTGCTAAAAAGCGCATGCCACATTCTAATGTCATAAGTATGGCACTCATGGGCAAGAGTTGGATTTCTAGCGGTGTCAATACATCCCTAGCACCTTCGAGATACCCAGATGTAAAGGCTTCAAAACGCTCTATACTCAATTGTACCTTGTCTAAATTGGGCTCGTCTTCCGTTGTCAATGTGACTGATGAGCGAATGCCATCCCCATAGTCGTAGAGTGCGCTACCTGGCATTAAAGTATCTAGATCTAAGACGCATATAGCTGTGTTTGTCTTCGAATTAATCAGTACATTATTCACCTTTGTGTCGTTGTGGGTCACTCGCTTAGGCAAATCCCCCTTTTCTAGTGCAGCTTCAATGGTGTATACTTCTCTTTCGAACTGAAGGGCAAATGCATATTCTTTAGCGACTATATTTGCGCGTTTAACGCGATCTTCTTTATAAGCCCTTTTGAGTTGCTCCATGCGCATAGGTGTATTGTGAAAACCTGGAATCGTCTCGTGCAGTGAGTCTATTGGAAAATCCGCCAACTGCACCAAAAATGCGCCAAATCCCTTACCCGCGACTTTTAGCAGTGATGCGCCACAGAGGTGAGTGGGAGACATGCCGTGCACAAAGGTATAGAGACGCCAATAATCGCCATTTGAATCACAGTAATAGGGCAACCCTTGTTGCGTTACATGAACAGATAACGATTGGGAGCCTTTTGACTTGATAAAGGCAGTGACTTTTAGAATGTTTTGCATAAGCTTCTGTGGGTCTTTAAAGACGGTGGTGTTAATGCGCTGTAAAATGTAGTCGGATCCCCTGCCATCGATTAGGCGATAAGTGTCGTTGATATGGCCATCGCCGTAAGAAATTGACCTTATGGGTCCTTTTAAAAAATTGTAGCTCTGCAAAAAATCAGATTCAACGATCACTTGATGCACACTTTTACTCATGGTGTGGTGTTACCTTTCGCCAAATAGGTATCGGATATTGTCCGTTGTTTTGAAGGGCTTGTAGCGCTTCACTGGTTGAGTCTTGATCTGCTTTATGTGTCACGCCGTACCACTTGTCATATGCCGATACAACCCACATGGCCACATGTTTTTTATCGATGGTGGCGCCAATGGCCTCAGGCAAATAACATTCGACCGCATCAATTTTGTCGCTGTCGAGCACGGCCTTAGAGAGCACCTCAACCAAATAGTGTTCCATCTCTTTAACCCATGCGCGTTCCAAATACCACATGTTCATAGAGACCAAAGCCTCGAGTTGGGAGGTGTCGGTCACTTCAAGGCTCAAGTGATGTGTCTCTACAATCTTTGTCAGTTGACCTTTGTCATTTTGCGTGATCATGCCTCTTGAAACGCTACCGTGAGCGCTCAATGTGCACTTGAGTGGAAAACCAAGCAGCACATTGGGGTTTAATGGCGCATGCGGAGAACCAAGCAATTGCTTGAAGCACGATGCGCCGTAGTAGTCGTCGGCGTTCATCACAATAAAATCGGCGTCGATGTCTTTTCTCGCACACCACAGGGCGTGCGCAGTACCCCAGGGCTTTACCCGTGTATTTGTGCCAGCTTCTACTTTTTTTGAAATCGACTCTGGTAAATCTGAAAGTCTTTGTATCGACAACCGCACTTCAAAAAAAGGCGTTAGCTTAGACAATAGCTGTTCGTTAATGGCATCCACCATCGTCTCCTGGACGACGAGTACTAGGCGGCGAAGCCCTGCAAGATATGCATCGTATAAGGCAAATTCAATTAACCATTCCCCTTCTAATCCCACCTCGGCCATTTGCTTTAAACCGCCGAATCTACTCCCTAAACCCGCTGCTAATATTACCAGTTGTACTTGCTCTAGCTTTTGATTGCTCATAGGGCTCCCTTGTCGATAAATAAATAAGTTGCTATGATGTTATTCTACATACTTTTTAAGAATATTGTAGGCATAATTTCGTCACCATATAGTACAATATCGTCAAAGGAGGTGCAAAATGACGTCGCCAAAATATAAGAGGCTTCAGCTAAAATCAATGCTCAAAGTAACGCATCTCGTGAGTGCCCACTATTTTGAATACTCTAAGCACTTTGCCTTTACGGGAGAGGCTCACGACTTTTGGGAATTCTTATACGTGGACAAAGGGCAAATTCTTGTGGATGCTGGCCACAAGCGCCATCTACTGACTCAGGGTCAATTAATTGTTCACGAACCAAATGAATGGCATACCGTCTTTAGCGATGGGAGAGTCGCACCAAATCTCATCGTTATGAGTTTTTACGCCGAAGGCGAGGCGCTAATGCTCTTGAAAAATCAGATCTTTACAACGGATATGCACGTTCAAAAGCTACTGGCTCTGTTGGTACAAGAAATGCATTTGGCCTTTAAAGACGATCTCAGCGACTATCGGCTCACCCAACTTACGCCTTCTGCCGATGCGCCCTTTGCCAGCCAGCAAATCATCAAACTCCTTATTGAGCAGCTCATTATTGTCCTTTTGCGCTACACCATAAGCGATGCGTCAAGCCCCCCCATTACGCCCATACAACTTGGCGATCAGCGTGAACAGCTCACCCGCATCACCCAGGCGATTCAAGCTTTAATGCCCTCCAAAGTGACATTGACAGCGCTGTCTAAATGCACGGCCCTATCTATCTCCACAATGGCTCGTTGCATAAAAAAAAGTCATAACATCAGCGTTATGACTTTTGTGGAACAGCAAAAGATGGAGCACGTTAAAGATTTAATGCGACTTGGCAACCATCACCTTGACGAGATCGCACATTTGACCGGCTATTTGAGTGTCAGCCATCTTGGTCGCATATTTAAGAAGCACATGTCTATGACACTCTCAGAGTATGCCAGAAGACTGAAGCGTTAAGCGTTTCATCAGCTCGTGCCCTTGTTCTACCAGCGCGCTATGCCCTTGTTGTACCGCCCGCCTTGCGCTTGGCTCTGTGAATCGGTATCCGTGGGGTAAACACTCAGAGGTGCTGTCGTAGAGCACATAAGGCACTGGCTCACGTGTATGGGTGCGCAGCCGAACCGGTGTTGGATGATCGGGAACCACAAGTAGCCTAAAGGGCAAGTTATTGGCAAGCAGCCCTTCGACAAGGGGTTTTAGGACTAACTTGTCAATTTTTTCTATTGCCTCGATTTTTCCCATATAGTCGCCTTGGTGCCCGCATTCATCGGGGGCCTCTAGGTGGATGTAACTAAAATCGTCACCGGCAACTAGCGCCTCTAGCGCTGCCTGAGATTTGCCACTGAAATTGGTGTGCAGGTTTCCCGTTGCTCCGGGCACGGCGATATCTGTCAGTCCGGTAAGTCGTCCGATACCTTTAATTAAGTCAACTGCTGAGATTACATGCCCCTTAATCCCAAACCGCTTCTCGAAGGGCTCGAGCTGCGGTTTCTTACCTTCACCCCAAAACCAAAGGCTATTGGCAGGGTTAAGTCCTCGCGATTGTCGCTCGAGGTTAATGGGATGCTCAGATAAGAACTGGTAGCTAGCCTCCATAACCTCGAGGAGGGCCGCCTCGAAGGATTCCCCTTTAGGCAAGTAAGATGCGATGGTCTTTTCCAGGATATCGTGGGGCGGCGTAAGGGTTAAATTCAAGTGACCATTGGCCCAAAGCAATAAGTGCCTATAACTCACACCTTTGTATAGTTGGCAATGCATGCTTTTGAAGGCTTCAGAAAAATGTGTACACAGGGATTCGACTAAAATGTGAGCCTCTTCTGTGGTAATCTCTCCACTTGAATGATCTACCATCGTTCTCTGGGCATAGGGCAGATTTGCATCGCCACTTAAGGTTACAAGGTTTGCCCGAAAGGTCACATCGCTGTCTTTTAAGGGTACGCCAATACTTGCAGCCTCTAGAGGCGACCTGCCGCTGTGGAATCGCTCCGGTGGATACCCCATTACCGATAGGTTTGCCACATCGCTGCCCGGCGTCATACCCTCTGGCACGGTGGACACTAGGCCCACAACGCCTCTGGCTGCAAGATGCTGAATCGTTGGAATATTGGCTACTTCTAAGGGCGTTTTCCCACCCAATACCTCTAATGGCTCATCGGCCATACCATCTACAAGCAAAACGATAAACTTCATGACTTTTGCCCCCTCATTATTGAAACGACTTCGCTTTTCATTTCGTCGCGTCTGAGCACGGCGCTGTGTTTAATTGGAAGTTCGAGTGCTTCTTGTAGTGCTGCCGGCACGGGTTGTCCCCATAAAGTTGCAATGTGGGCCAACGACTCGGCTTCTGAGGAAAGGGCTAAGGTGTTAAGTGCCTCGAGAACTGCAGATGGAAACTTAAAAGGACTTGCCGTGCCCGCCACTATGGTCAATTTCGCATCGCCAGTTGTGAGTCGATATGCATCGAGAACACTAACCCCCACCGCCGTGTGCGGATCGAGAATGTAGCCCGTTGTTTTATAGTGATGTTCAATGGCTGATTTACTTTGGGAATCTGAGGCCACCCCCGAGAACAATAAGCCTTCCTTTATTGGCCATGTAAACGCACCTTTGCTTTTGAGTGCATCCATTGCCTCTTTAACCGCTGCCCAATCGCCACTAGACTCCATAAAGAGCAGGCGCTCTAAATTGCTCGACACCAAAATATCCATTGATGGCGCCTGTGTAACATAGAAAGGACGGTTTGCATTGTAGATACCTGTGGTCACAAAATCGTGGAGCACAGCGTTTTGATTAGCTGCTAGAATAAGTTGCCCTAGGGGCAATCCCATTTCTTTAGCATAATACGCAGCAAGCAGATTTCCAAAGTTGCCAGTGGGCACAACTATATTTATTGGTTCGCCCAGTTCGATGGCGCCACTAGCAACCAAATCGTAATAGGCACTGACATAATAGACTACTTGAGGGAGTAACCTGCCTATGTTCACCGAGTTCGCCGATGCAAAGCGCTGACCATTTTGGATCATTTCTTCAGCTAACAGCCCATCGCTCATTAAATCCTTAACTGCGCGCTGGGCATCGTCAAAATTGCCTTCGATAGCATACACGTGTACATTTTCGCCCCTCTGGGTGGCCATCTGCTGCTTTTGCATGGCACTGACGCCATCGGTTGGATAAAAAACAACTACCTCAACGCCTGGGATGTCTGCAAACGCCTCTAATGCTGCTTTGCCCGTATCGCCTGATGTGGCGGTGAGCACGATGCGATTCAAATGCTCTGTCTCTGTGACTGCAGCACTCAGGCGCATAAGATGAGGAAGAAGTGATAAGGCCATATCTTTAAATGCCTGAGTTCTACCTCTAAAGAGCTCTAAAACATAAGTGTTATCTTCGAGTTTTACCAGTGGTGCAATTTTAGGATGATCAAATTTGCAATCATAGGCACTAGAAATTGCATCCATCAACTTAATGCCATCGATTTCTGGCATAAAGGGCTTTAAAATGTGGTAACACTGCTCTTGATATGTCCAGTGCAGCCATTGTGGGTGGACCAAATCTATTTTGGGGAGTGCCACTGGCACGTAGAGACCGCCATCTGGTGCTAAACCTCGAAGCAGCGCCTCAGAGAACAATACAGGTGCCAAAGCACTGCGCGTACTTATGTAGCGCATGGGAGTTGTCGTCATCATATAACCTCTGTCTTTCGATTGCGGACATGTGTTTACCTAAAGAAGATATTTTGCCCAGTGTAACATACGCAATTTCTCTTGTCAAAGGTTTAAGTGTCTGTTATAGTTTAAATTGTCCTCAATAAAAACACATATGTTTACACAAGAAGAACAGGCGGTGATTATGTCCTTGATTGTTCAAAAATATGGTGGCACTTCTGTGGCCACACCCGAGCGTATTGCCAAAATCGCAAAGCGCATTGAAGCCACATCCCGCGCTGGACATGCGGTAGTGGTGGTAGTTTCGGCCATGGGCGATACGACAGATCGGCTACTGGAACTCGCCCACGCCGTTCAACCTAATCCAAAGCCTCGCGAGCTAGATATGTTGCTGTCAACAGGTGAGCAAGTGAGCATTGCCTTATTGGCAATGGCTATTGACAACCTCGGCCTCCCAGTGACTTCATTTACGGGAGCTATGTCTGGCATCGTCACTGAGGCTGTTCATAAAAAGGCTAGAATCTCGAGTATTGCCCCCTTGCGCATTCAGGAAGTGCTCAATGAAGGTCACATTGCCATAGTCGCTGGGTTTCAGGGAATTACTGAAAGCGGCGATATCACCACACTTGGCCGTGGCGGTTCCGATACCACAGCGGTGGCTTTGGCTGCAGCGCTCCATGCAGACTACTGCGAAATCTACACCGATGTGCCTGGCGTCTTTACGGCAGATCCTCGACTCGTGGAAAATGCTTATCAACTCTCAAAAATACAGTACGATGAAATGCTCGAACTCGCGCGTTTAGGTGCAAGTGTGTTGCATCCGCGCTCTGTTGAATTGGCTAGTAAATACAATATTCCCCTCTTTGTTCGCTCATCTTTTAGCTTCGAGGAAGGCACGTGTATCTGTCAGGAGGTACCTATGGAACAAGTAGAAGTACGCGGCATTTCACTCGATGATCATATTGTGCGCCTTAGCGTCGCAAGGGTTCCCGATCGTCCGGGTGTGGCCTTTGCATTGTTTTCCAAGCTAGCACAACATCACATCGCCTTAGATATGATTTTGCAAAATCTCAACCATGCCAACACCAACGACATCTCATTCACGGTCTCTAAAGATGATCTCGCAGATGCCGTCTCGGTCTGTCGGGAATTCCTGGAGCAGTATGGACCTGACTGCGAACTGGATGTAAAAGAGGATGTGGCCAAAATCTCTTTGGTAGGCACAGGAATTACAAGTAGCGCAGATGTGGCTTCTAAGCTATTTGGAACCCTCTATGAGCTAAATATCAACATCGATATGATTTCCACTTCTGAGATTAAAATCTCTTGCATTATTGAAGCAGAAAGTGCACCCCTCGCCTATCAAGCGCTTCATCGCGTCTTTTTAGAGGCATAGTAAAACCCCTTGTCGACATCTATGTACCAGCGCGTACACAGGTCTTGACCAAGGGGCTTTTTTATTTAGTCTAAAGTTTAGTCTGAAATTCTATTTAACATTTTTTTTAGCCTTAGTAGCATCGCACCATTAGCGCAGCATAAAGCCCTGTTGCTTTAGAAAATCATGCATATGTGGTCGCATTTCCTTACTGAGTTTTGCAGCAACGCCTTCACTCCAGGATTCACTGACTTTTCCATTGGTGCGCTTAATGTAATACTCGCGGATACGGGTATCATATGCCTCTAAAATTGCATCGTCGCCTTCTTTATAAACATCTGTGTGTACGAGCAAATCCAGGGGCATGCGTTCTTTAACTTCTGGATCTTGATCGGGATAGCCTAGGCAAAGACCAAACACTGGGTATACCTCAAGAGGCAGTTTGAGCATTTGTGAGACCTTGTCGATGTTATTTCGGATGCCACCAATGTAAACGCCACCAAGACCTAGTGACTCCGCTGCAACAAGGCAATTTTGACCCGCGAGGGCTGCATCGACAGTTGCAATTAGCAAATTTTCAGTCCATCCGCCAGAATATGTCTGCCCATGTCTCTCGCACATTTGCCTTAATCGGTGCAGATCAGCCAAGAACACTAAAAACACTGGGGCCTCTGAGACATAAGCTTGTTCTCCACAAAGAGCCGCTAGCTTTTCGCGGTTTGGACCCTTGCTGACCTTTAAAATCGAATATGCCTGAAGAAAACTAGAGGTCGATGCACTTGTAGCCGCATAAAGAATTTCTTCTAATTGCGCTTGCGATACCTCTTGTGATTTAAACTTGCGAATTGATCTGTGGGCTTTTAAAAGCGCCATTGTCTGGTTGGTTTCTGGTTTCATCGTCGGCTCCTTCTTGTGAATAGACGACATATTGCCTTGTGCTTGCGCGAAAAAGATACCTACAGTATAGCAACAGTCTCTGACCAGATTCGTCGTAGATGGCTTGTTCCTTTACTAAAATGGGCTCAAGACTTGACGCATCGAGCCACCCTCGTTCTTCTTTGGTGGCGTAAGTTGCGCCCCAGTGCTCACTGCCCATGCGAACTACGCTATAGCCCATGCCCTTAAGCCATGGTTTAAGCGCCAAGCCAATGGGCCTTGGATACTGGTGTCTTTCTAAGTCTAGTTGCCGATCTCCGGCGTAAACATATCTCAAGGCAATCGCCGTGTCTCTTATGGCATACTGGGTCACTTCCCATTGTACGCGGTGCAGCTCGTGCAAATCAAGGGTTTTCCATAGGGCCCGTTGGTAATGATGCCAACCACTCACTAGTAATTTCGTGGTCGTCTGTTCTAGGTCGAGGGAAACGTATTGTCTCGCTATAGGCGTATAACCCTTTTGAGGCAATTCTACGACATAACCCATATCTTCGAGCCGTTCATAAGTGCGCTTGATATTGATTCTGGTGGTGTGAAATTTTCGCGCCAATTCTTGATCCGAAGGCAATCTCTCGCCGGGTGCAATTGCTTGCCCCATCAATAATTCTAATATATAATCCGCCACATCTAAGTGAATCGCATTCATTTTAACCCCCCAAAAGACCCGTTTATAAAAGTATACAGGCCCTTGGTTAAAACGAGGTTATCTATATGTTAAGGATTTCTTGGTGTAACGGGAATTTGAATTTCGGAAATATATTCAGCCTCTGAGTCTGCAAAATCGTAATCCACAATGTTTTTTTCTATTGAATCGCCCACCACTTCATAGCCATGTTCTTCGATCCACGCCATAATTTTGCTGTATTGCATGCTCATTTGAGAATATGGACCGTTAAAGACGAGACAGGCATATTGATTTGCAGGAATTGCCGTAAGCAGGGGACATGCATCTTGTTGCAAAGTGACTACCTCAATAAAGTACCTGTAATTGGTATAGTTTTGGGTTAAGAGATCTTGTCTTGACACAGAGGTGTAGATTTGACCTTCAATCAGCCACGAACTCGTTTTAAGATAACGTTCCACTCGCTTAAATGCATCCTTCATAGCTGCTTCGTCTTCCATGGCATTGACATCGATAAAGACGCCGAGTCGACTTTCTAGGGTCTTTACTCTTATGGCTTCTAGTGCTTTAGTCCCCTCTTCTAGCAGCCCTAGTTTTTCTTCGATTTTGAACTGCAAATTCGTCAGCTTTTGAATGCGCGCAGATAACTCCCCGTGTTTTTTTAACAAGAGTTCCGTCAATAACCTCTTGTTTTTATGTCGCATATAGGCACGAATATCTTCTAAACTGATATCGAGTTGTTTAAAAAATAAAATACGACTTAGTTTAAACAAACTTCTCAAACTGTAAAAACGATATCCAGCCTCTGTATGCATATCTGGCTTGAGCAACGACAACTTATCGTAGTGTCTAAGCGTGTCAGTACTTATATCGAAAAGTCTTGCCAACTCTCCAATGGAAAATTTCTCGCGCATTTAAACTCCTTTTTTGAACCCTCATAAAATTGAAAACGCTTACATAAAACCAAATATTGCATCAAACAAACTGTTTCGATACACTAAAGATAGGAGGTTTTTATGAAAACATCTATAAAGCTCGTTATATCCGATTTAGATGGCACTTTACTTGGTTCCGATCATCAGCTTAGTCTCGAGACAATAAACACGCTTCAAGCCCTTCACAAAACAGGCATTCAATTTTGGATTGCCACAGGTAGGCACCATCAGGATGCACTTGTGATTCGCAATCAAATTGGTTTTCCCATACGCATGATAACAGCTAATGGTGCGACTGTCTCCGATTTAAATGGCGATCTAGAGCACGCCTACTCCTTAAATAAGGATGTCGCCCAGGCCATTTTACGCTTAGAGATTCCAATTGGCGTTTACGCCAACGCCTATCAGGGAGATGCCTGGCTAACTGAAGTTCCAGACAAAGTCTTTGAGGATTATTATCATCCTGAAGGCTTCAGATACACCCTGTGCAAATTCTCTGAGCGTTGGGAAACACCCTTAAACAAAATATTCTTCACCTCGTTAGATCATCAGCAGTTGTTACCTCTTGCTAAGCACATCGAAATGCATTTTAGCGACTTTGTCGACACCACCTTTTCGATGCCACAATGCCTTGAAATCATGCCCAAAGGGACAAATAAAGGTAGTGCCATTCACAATCTACTTCAACGTGAAGGCATTGCTGTACAAGAAGTCCTCGCCTATGGAGATGGCATGAACGACTTGGAAATGCTGACCCTTGTGGGCCATGGACACTTATTGGCCAATGCAAATCCTAAATTGATTGCAGCCCTTCCCAACTTGCCAATAATTGGCCATCATCATGAGCATGCGGTCGCGAAATCACTTCAGAGCTATTTTCAATTATAACACATGTAAGCACTAATATTTTAAAGGCTGCTCCCTTGCGAGAACAGCCTTTTTTTTAATACTTCCCGTAATCTTTGGCATTTAGCACAATGCGCTTATTGCCTCCAACGGGTTTATTATTGCCCTGATCTTGTTGCCTATTTTGGCTTTCTTCTGCGGGCTTTTGCTCTTTCATCTGTTCGAGCAATCTTAAAACCTGAGGATTCATATCGTCATAACCACGTTGGCCATATCCCATGCGCTTAAGCTTAAATCTACTCACCTGTTGTTTGAGTAGCTCCGCCTGACTCGACAACTGCTCACTAGCAGCAGCTGTTTCTTCTGAGGTTGCAGAAGTTGTTTGCACCACATCTGCAATTTGACTAATCCCCATATTGATTTGATCTACGCCAAGGGCTTGTTCATTAGATGCAACAGAAATGTCGTTGACAAGAACGGTCACCTTCTCTATGCTCTTGACAATTTGATTGAGTGCTTCCGCCGTGTTATTGGCAATTTTTGTGCCGTCACCGACTTTTTTCATGGATCCTTCGATTAACTCTGTAGTCTCTTTTGCAGCGTTTGCACTTCTAGCTGCTAGATTTCGTACTTCTTCTGCCACAACGGCAAAGCCCTTGCCGTGTTCACCTGCTCTCGCTGCCTCTACGGCGGCATTTAGCGCTAAAATATTGGTTTGGAAGGCAATTTCGTCGATAACTTTGATAATCTTTGAAATGCTGGTACTCGATTCATTGATATCGTCCATCGATTTTAGCATCGCTTGCATTTGATCATTGCCACTGATGGCATTTGCTTTTGAGGCCTCAGCAAGGGCACTGGCTTGTACCGCATTATCAGCATTAAGGCGTGTTTGAGAGGCAATTTCTTCGATAGATGCAGTTAACTCCTCTATAGAGCTCGCCTGTTCTGTGGCCCCTTGAGAGAGCGACATACTCGAATCTGAAACCTGCCTAGAACCTGATGCTACTTGTTCAGATGCAGAATTGATATTGCTCATGACTTCATTGACGTTGTCGAGCATGCGACTAAAGTTCTCAGCTAAGATGCCAACTTCGTCTTTAGATCTCGCTATTAACGCAACATCTAAATCGCCATCCGCTATTTTTTTTGCTGCATTAACCATTTCAGAAATCGGCTTTTTAATAATACTCGAAATGTAAACGCCAAGCACTAATGAAATTACCATAGCTGATATCAAGAGCACCACCATAAAGGTAGCAGCGTCCTTTGCCACTTCTTCTCCATGTTGAGCAGTGTCTGTTGCGGTAATTACCTTAATCTCAGCTAATCGTCGATAATTTTTTTCGATTTCTGTTCTTAATGTATTACCCTCGCCCTTCATCAGTTGTAAGGCGCTCTCATGGTTCCCCTTCTTTACATAATCGATAATTTGAAGTGCAACCTTATCGTATTTCCCTTTATCTTCTTCGATTTTATTGACGAGCCCTTTGCCTTCTTCTGAGAATAATGTGGTTTCATAGCTGAGCAGGTTTTTTATAAACTCTTCGTTACGCTGGGCAATTCGCCCTTCATAATCGGCAATTTCTTCAGGTGTTTCTGCTAAAAGGATATCTTTAACATTGCCACGCATGCGCTGAAAGGACTCTGCAATTAATACCATCTCGCCCAGAGGTGCTGTCATATGCGAGTACATATACTGACCATCTTCAGCAATCTCGTTAATATTAATTACCCCTACAAGTCCAATCCCCCCAGCAATCAATGCCACAATTACATAGCCCAGAATGAGTTTCATACCGATTTTCATATTCTTAAACCATTGCATAAAATACCTCCCTCAAGATAGCCTTTGATCTCTAGTTT
>CALFXQ010000020.1 GCA_937958285.1 uncultured Fusibacter sp.
TAAGGGATTCTGAGTGGCTAGATGCCAGTGCTTATCGGGACGTGGACATGCCAGATGTATTGGGGCTTATAGAGGGTCTAGGGTCTGCATTAAATGCGCTAAAGGATCGAGAATTTCAAGAGGATGCGTTGGTCAAGGCCGCTTACGGCGAGGTGAAAAACGCTCAAGAGGCGTTGACAGCTGCCCAGCAGTTGGCTCAGAATTTGGCTGACTTATCTGCAGCAAAAGTCACCGAGGCAGAGCTTGCCAGCAGAGAAGATGAGATGCGGGCCCTCGATCAGGCACTAGCGCTTCAGCCAGAACTTGAGGGGCTAGATAGCGCCATGAGTCAGCAAAAAAGCGTCGCTTCACAGTGTGAACAGCTGGCTTTAGAGATTCAAACTACTCAGCTCACCCTTGGCGAAGAGACAGCGCGCTTACACGATAAAAAGCAAGCCCTCGAGGCGCTGCTGGCCATAGAAAAGCAAAACCACTTGGCTTTAAGTAAGGAGAAAGTGGTGTGCTTAACGCGGGATATTGAGGCGTATAAGGCGATAGATGCGGCTAGGGCCGAAATCGACAGAGAAAATCGGGCATTGGTAGAGGTCTCTGAATTGGAGCGACTCGTTGAGGCCCAGTCGCAGTCACTTAATGAGGACTTTGGGCCTTATGCGGAGATTCTCTCGTTGAGCGAGGCGCAACTCAATGCGGCGGTGAATGCAGGGCAAGAGGTGGTGTCGGGGCTCCGTCAGCTCGGTGTTGAGGCCGATGCTAGGGCTAAAGCCCTAGCCCGCATGCAGCGACAGGCGAGCAAGCTGGAGCAGGGGCTGGCGGGGCTGGCGGTGGGCGCCGAAGGGGCCCAAGCGGCGGAGCGCGCAGCAGGCGAAGCCCAGAGCCAGTGGCTCCGGGCCAAGCAGCGCTACCATCTCGACCAGGCTGCATCGCTAGCGGCGCTGCTTGAACCGGGTGCACCTTGCCCGGTGTGCGGGAGCGCGGTGCACCCGGCGCCTGCAGTGCTCTCCGAGACAGAAGGTGCACAGCACCTAGATTTACAGGGCCTCGAAGCACTCGACGACGCTTATCAAAAGGCTCAAAATCAGTTGCTCGACCAACAATCTAGATTGCAAAGCCAGCGCAAACAGTGGCTAGAAAACTGCGAGGCATTACATGCCGATGTGATGGCCCACCAAGGGCAACAACTCGCGCTGCCAGAAGCATCCAGCGATCTAATTGCGTTTGAAGAGGCATTAAATGCGGTTAAAGTAGCCTTACTTGTACTAGAAAAAGAGGTAAATGACACACTAAATGCGCAAAAAGAGGACTTGGCGCTCGCCAATGAACAGCTCGAAATAGGCAAAGCGCACATTCGCATTAAAAGTGACTACACCGCCCGGGCCGAGGCGCTAAAAGAAAAAGCCCAAGAAATCGCCCATACAGCCCAGCGTCATCTAGACAAGCGCGGCGTCTACGAGAGTCAAGTTGCCGAAATCGTCGTGCGATTGACCTCACAGGCACACTCAAAAGATTCACAAGATGCCCAGGCGCAGTTGCGGGGGTTAAAGGCAGAAATTGAGGACTTTGAACAACGTGTAGCAATGCAGAGAGAAGGGTGCCTGGTATGCGAGGGCAACGTTCAACGCTTCACAGAGGCCTTGACTTTTAGAGTGGCGCAACACTCAAAACTGGAGCAAGAACGCACTGCCCTTCAGAGTCGAATCACAGCATCCCTCGAAAGGCTCTGCATGAGCGAATCAGAGGCAAGGACTGGTCTGCGCACCCAAAAGGCATACGAGCAAGACAGGGAAGCGCATAAACAGTACACGGCGCAAAAGGCGGCAAATATCGCATTGTTAGAACACTTAACCGCTCAGGTAAAGGGCCGTGCACCACAGCCGTTGGAACCCTTAGAAGAGGCAATTGCAAGGGCTGAAAGCAAAAGAGATTTAGCGGTTGCAAGCCAGCAGGCACTAGGTGTTATTGTCGATAACTACAGGTGGGCTGAGCTAACCTTAAGTCAGCACCAGAATACCTTTAAAGACAGAGATCAACTGTACAGGGTGGTTGGCGGTCTGTCCAATGTGGTTAAGGGCAAAAATTCTAAAAACATCTCGCTGGAGCGGTATGTGCTTACGTATTATATGGATGCCATATTGACACGCGCCAACGATAGACTCCAGCAGCTCACAGAAAATCGCTACTGGATGCTCCGAAGAGATGAGGCGGATCGGCGCAATAAACAAGCGGGATTGGAACTTGCGGTATACGATATGTACACGGGCACAGAAAGACACGTCAAAACCCTGTCGGGGGGTGAGACCTTTAAAGCCTCCTTAGCACTTGCACTAGGTCTTGCTGAGGTCGTCGAGCAATTTGCAGGAGGCGTGCGCCTCGATACACTACTTATCGATGAAGGGTTTGGCACCTTAGATCCAGATTCTCTAGATGCTGCGGTGAACTGCCTTTCTCAGCTTAGGGCAACGGGAAGATTAGTGGGCATTATTTCGCATGTGCCAGAGCTTAAAGAGCGCATTGGCGCACAAATCCGGGTAACCTCTGGCATTAATGGGTCGAGTATTGCCCTCGAGATGTGCTAATGCGATGAATCACCTGTTATGTACTCGTAGATTAGCGCGGCAACTTCGTGAGGCTGCAAGTGGGTGTTGTTTATTTTGAGATAAGAGGGATGCTTAATTTCGCCTTCGTGTGAATTTAATCGGTATTTCTCCATGGATTTGACCAGGTCTTTGTCTGACCATTCGAGATTTCTCTTTGTCGCCTTGTGCTGCAGCCTGAGCTCGGTGCGATTGCGGTGGAGGCGCGTGTCGATATCCGCTTCTAGTTCCACAATAGTGCAATGCCATTGATGTGCTTCAAACTTCTGAATCAACCTGTCGATATAGGCATGTTCACTCTCTAGATTAAAGCCCCACATATATGTAAAAGTAAAGCCGTCTAGGTCTTGATGCACGACGTGATTAAAGATGGACTCTCGCAATTGGCTAACAAGTGAGAAGCCATCTTTACTCAAATCGCCATACAAATCCACGACCATTTCAATGGTCATGTGGTTGTGAAAGAGTCGGTAGTTGAACTTTTCTTGAAGGGCCATGCCTACAGCCATTTTGCCCACTGCTTGTGGTCCGGTTATAATGATAAAGGGTTTCATCTTTTTCTCCAAATTCTCAAAGTTCGATCTAGATGTGCCGTATGCGACACATTCAATCTCTATATATCTTGTACCTCTTATCTTACAATTTGCTGGGTCTTCTTTCAACATCGCCTTTTGAACTTGAACTGCGCCTGCGGATTATCGGCATTTTGATGCATAAAAACGTTTAGCCCCTCTAACTTTTGGATATCTACAAGACAATCAAGCTATCTATTTAGGAAGAGGACTAAGATGCAGACTTTTAGCTTTTTTCGTCTGATGTACGAAATATTTAAAAAGGGCGAAGCAGATATTGAGCGCATTCAGCGCATGGGGCTCCTTGCCGTTAAAATCGCACAGATGTTTGCCTTGAGAATCGATTTTTTATCGCCTCAAAAGTGTGTGCAACTTTCAAAACTGTTGCAAGACAATACCACCATCGACGATGTGCCCTTCGATCAACTGCTGCTCCAAAATGGCCTTCAGGGCCAAAAGCTCCTCGATGCCCTCGCCACTATCGACAAGGTGCCCTTTGCCTCTGCCTCTGTGGCTCAAGTGCATTTAGGCACGCTCAAAAGTGGGCAAAAGGTCGCGGTCAAATTATTGAAATCAGACTATGTGAGCCGATTTGAGTCCGATGTGAAGCAAGTGAGTCGCCTATTCGAACTGGCGATAAAATTCTATCCAAAGCTTCAAAAGGTAGCTAATCCTATTGCTGTACTCGAAATGATAAAAAATGACACCCTCAACGAACTCAACTTGCCAAGAGAATACGCCCACCACCAAATGCTTCAACAGATCCATCAAAAGCATGCAAAAGAGGTGGATTTGTCTGCGCTAAACTTTCAGAGCATCTACCCAGACCTCATGGCCAAAGGAATTCTCGTTTCGGATTTTATTCCTGGAGCGACCTTCGAAACCTTACTTAGCGAAAATCGACTCAGTTATGAGCAACTGCTAAAGCTCTTTCATCTACATGGTTTTTACATCTTCTCAGTCGGCGTGTTTCACGGCGACCTACACCCTGGCAATGTGATGTGGTGGAACGATCAAATCTACTTTATCGACTGCGGTGCACTGGGCCTTGTAGAAGATCATCTCAGAGTGGGGCTCTTTCGCTTTATGAAATCCCTCAGCGACTTTGATTTTGTCAATTGTGCTTCTAGCCTGCACCAAATGAGCGAAGTTCAGTTAAGTCAAGTGGCCTATCGCCAATTTGAAGTGAAATTCCTAGAACTCTATTCGGATTTTGCAAATAAGACGGTGTCTCAGGTGAGTTTGACCATGCAAATGATGGAAACCATAAAATTAGGTGTACACAGTGGCATGTCCTTCTCAAAAGGCATGTTCCCCGTTATTAAAAGCCTTATGTACTTAGATGGCATGGTGCGTCGCGCCAATCCAAACGCAATTCTAATGAAAGATATGAGACCCTATGTTGCCGAACTCGAGCGCTATGTTGCAGGAGGAACCTTATGACAGCCGCCCAAAATCAACCCCTACACACTACCGAAACACACACCACCTCCAAGGAGGGTAAGTCAAAGCCCAAGGTCATTATTGTCGGTGCTGGCCCAGGTGGCTTATCCGCAGCGATGCTTCTCGGTCAAGCAGGCTATCATGTTCAGATTTACGAGAAGAAGCCCTATATTGGCGGGCGTACATCCTCTGTGCACCTCGAGGACTACACTTTCGATTTGGGTCCAACCTTTTTTATGATGCCCTATATTCTCGAAGAAATTTTTGAGGCGACGGGCAGAAAGCTCTCTGACTATGTCACATTAAAAGATATCGACCCCATGTATCAATTGGTCTTCAAAGACAAGAAATTTTGGCCCACTAGAGATCAGCAAAAGATGTACGATCAAATTAAGGCTGTTTTTCCTGGTAACGAAGATGGCTATTTGACGTATCTCAAAAAAGAAAAAAAGCGCTTTGAACGCCTCGTACCCTGCCTTCAGATTCCATACGAAAATGTGTTTTCACTGTTTAAACCGCAGTTTCTCAAATCGTTGCCCTACCTCGATGCGCACGTCAGCCTTCACGATGTGCTCAGTCGCTATTTTAAGCACGAAGATTTAAAAATCGCCTTTACCTTCCAGGCAAAGTACCTCGGCATGTCACCTTGGACTTGCCCGGGAACTTTTAGCATTTTATCTTATATTGAGCATGGAGGCGGCATCTATCATGTGATGGGTGGTCTCAATCAGTTGACCAAAGCCATGGCCAAGGTTGTGGAAGAGCAAGGTGGCGAAATCTTCTTAGATACAGGTGTTTCCGAGCTTCTTGTAGAGAACGGAAAGACCTATGGCGTACTTTTAGAAGACGGCACACACCAGCGCAGCAGTCAGGTGGTGGTGAATGCCGATTTCTCGGCCTTTATGTCTAAACACGTCAAAGAGAGCAATCGACCTAAGTATAAAGATAGAACCCTCAAAGAAAAGCGCTACTCGTGTTCCACGTTTATGATGTACCTAGGCGTCGACAAAGTGTACGACCTACCACATCACACCATTGTCTTTGCCGATGATTACAAACGCAATGTAAGGGAGATTGCAGAAGACAAAGTGATTTCTCCAGACCCTTCGATCTACATTCAGCATGCGAGTCTCACAGACCCGCAATTGGCGCCAGCTGGGCACAGTACCTTGTATATCTTAGTACCCGTTCCAAACAACAGCTCAAATATTGACTGGGAACAGGCTAAGAAATCCTATCGCGAAAAGGTCTATTCGGTACTCAAGCACAAAATGGGCATGGGCGATCTAAAAGAGCATGTGGTCGTCGAGAAAGTCATAGCGCCAAGTGACTGGGAAGCTGAATACGACGTTTATAATGGTGCCGTTTTTAACTTGTCACACGATGTGAAGCAAATGCTCATGTTTAGACCGCATAACCGATTTGAAGATATTGAAGGCTGCTACCTAGTGGGTGGCGGCACGCACCCCGGTTCAGGGCTTCCGACGATTATAGAGTCGGGTCGAATTACCGCCCAGCTGTTAATGTCCGATACACAAAAAACGAGTACCGTTTAGAGAGGGAAGGGTGAATATGTTACAGTGGTCCGAAAAAATTCACGTGGGCATCAGCGCCTGCAACTACGGTTGCCATGTGCGCTACAATAGAAAGGGCTGGGATCTTGTCAAACACATAGGCAGAGATCAAGAGAGTTTTGTGTTTCATCCCATGTGCCCTGAGGTTATGTCGGGAATGGGCGTGCCTCGCCCAAGCATACGCATAAAAGGCGAAAATGGCGAAAAAGTTTGGCTCGGGGAAGGCGAAGTCGTCGATAGCCACGGGCGCAATTGGTCGGAGCCCCTTATGCAGGCGTGTCAGACGGTCTTAGATGTGATCGATCGCCAAAATATCAAAGTTTATATTTTTATGGAGGGTTCGCCAACCTGTGGCGTTCATCGCACAACGCTAAAGAATAAACGACTCGGAAAGCCACCGGGAGTTTTGGGGGCAAAGCTTCTTGAAAAAGGCTTGTTTTTAATTGATGGCGTCACTTTGCAAAGTCCTATTAAGTGGTGGGATGTTCAGCGCAGATTGCTCGCTTGGCTCTATTTGGAGCAGTTAGATATCCTCGATAAAAAACAACTCTACGACCTATGGCACAATTACAAGTTCCTCTGTCAGGAGCTCAGTGAAGTTGAAGCCCGTGCCCTCGGTCACCGCATTGCCTCACTTCCAAAACATGTGCCCGTAGAAGTTTTTTCTGAAATCAAAGGGATTATGATGGACATCTTGAGAAAACCATCAACCTCTGCTAAAATAAGACAGATGCTGTGGAAACACTACACCTATCTCAGAAGAAAAAAAGGCTTGGTTTTAGACGAAGTGCGTTCGCCTGAAGATCTTAGAGGCATGCAACAGGTCGCTAGAGAACTTCAGCTTTTAATGCGCACCAGTCGCGACCAAGAGTACTTATATGGTCAAATGCCCGTTATGTTTGGGCGCAAATAAGGAGCTATAAATGGTTCGTGGGCTTTACTTGTTCTACAAAGACTTAAATCTACATCCTTCCCTGCGGGCAATAGCGAAAGCGCATCAGCTACTGCCCTTCTTTTTGTGGTCGGAATACCTCAATCAAGATGTAGACGATACGCCAAGTCTTAGATATCGGTTGAGCCTCGCGAAACGGTTTAACGATCATGTGCTTCCAGAAGGTGTAAACCTGCTGATGGGAGATGATCATTTAGAGGAGATTATCAATGTGTGCTTACTACACCACCTAGAGGTGGTGTTTATGTTAAAGCACTTTGAACCCAGAGAAAAAATATTTCAAGAGGCGCTGGCCCAGGGTTTGGCTGCCCATGGCATTGCACTCACCTTATTAGATGGCTATATAGCCGTGCCCACAGAAAAGGCCCTCAAGGCAGATGGCACTCCCTATCAAAAATTCACGCCTTTTTATCAAAATTGGCTTAAGCATTTGCATGTTATGCGTGAAGCGCACCAAGAGATTCACTGGATCGAACAGCCATTATCCTTTGATGTACCCTTTGACACGCATCAAAAGGAAGTTCAAGGGGATTTTAAGGGCCTAAGTCTTTTTTTGACTAAGGGTTTGGGAAAGTATGCGCAAAACAGAGATTTTCCCTATTTAAATGGGACCTCTCGCGCCTCGGCACTCCTTAATCATGGAGGCGTCAGTGTACACGACTTGTTAGATTATTTGCTAAACATGGCCAATCAAGAGCATTTGGAGTGTAGAGATGCCTTTGTAAGACAATTGGCCTGGCGCGACTTTTACAATGTGCTCTGCGACAGATTTCCAGAGTCTTTAACGGAGAATTTTAGCAATCGCTATGTAATTCCCTGGCAAAACAACGCCTTAGATTTTCAAATGTGGTGCTCGGGCCAAACAGGGTACCCCTTTGTGGACGCTGCAATGCTTCACTTGTTTTCCACAGGACGCATGCACAACCGTCTGCGCATGGTGGTTTCAAGTTTTCTGACAAAGTACCTGTTAATTGATTGGCGCGAAGGGGCAGAGTGGTTTAAGGAACATCTAATCGACTACGATTTGGCCTTAAACATCGGTGGTTGGCAGTGGTCAGCTTCTACGGGAGCCGATGCGGTACCTTACTTTCGGGTGTTTAATCCCATTAAGCAAAGTGAAAAGTACGATGCTTATGGCATATTTATTAAATCGGAAGTTGAACTGCTAGACGGTGTTGCGCCGGAGCGTATTCACGAACCATTAAAACACGGGGTGCCTTACATCGCCCCTTGCATAGATGTAAAATTTGCACGCGAACGGGTGTTAAATCTGTACCAAAAGGGAAATCAAGACACAAGCTATGGCGATGTTGAGATTCAAGAATAATTGTAAGTGTATGTTAATGCGTAAGAGCCTCTGTCAGCGTATCTGATTTAACGTTGACAGAGGCTTTTTCTCAATTTGTGCCTTAGAATCACATTTAAATATTTACAAAAAAGTAACACATTGAGTTTTGGTACACCAATTGTGAGAAACCACTGAATATCAGTACGTTTACATATTTGACGCCCGTTCATTTTCGTAAACGCGCAAAATATGAGCGCTTTAACACTGTTCATCTTCTGTTTTAAAGTGTAAAATCAAATTTGTGGGTTTATAGGAAATCTCGTCTTTATAACAATAATAATGGAGTGTGACAAGGTGAAGCGTAATTTGATGACAAAATTAATGGCACAAATGGTAGTGGCAGTGATTTCTGTGGCGCTAATTCTAGGCGTAGGTTCTTTTACAATTACAAAACAAAGTATGGAAAATCAGATTTTTTCTGCGGTGCACACTGAAGTGGCGCTTCGCGCCATGCACATCGAAAAGCAATTAGAGAGCCTTAAGTCACTTGCAGGGGTGATTGCCTCGGAAGAAAATCTCTTTGCCAGTATAAAAGATGAAACAAAGCGGTATGAGGTGAAGAATTACTTTGCAGACATTCAAGCCTCCAATAGCGCATTTATTGAGATGCTTATACTCATCGATCGAGATGGAAATGCCCTTTTAGATCACAATACGACAGAGTTGGATATCAACATCTCTGAACGTGCCTACTTTCAGACCTTGTTAGAGACTCAAGCGCCTGTAATCAGCGATGTGGTAATTTCTAAGTCAACAGGTAATCCTGTGGTGGTGGTTGCAGTACCAGTAATGCGAGGCAGCCAAGTAGAGGGGGCTGTTTTGGTAACTGTGCTGTTTGATCAAGTAAAGCAAACGGTTAAGGAAGCAAAAGTTGGCACCTCTGGCTATGGCTATATGGCAGATGCAAGCGGTCTTGTTTTATCGCATAAAGACGATGCCCAAGAAATGACGCTTAAGTTGCCCGACGTGGCAGCGGATAACAAAGAATTTGCACAGCTATGGGAGAAAATGCAATCGGAGAGCCAAGGTGAGGGTTTCTACACCTACAAGGGAAAATTCAAGTTTGTCGCCTTTAAAAAGGCCGGTCCGTGGATTGTAGCACTGACCGCCGACGAGGTGGACTACCTCGCCCCTGTCTTTAGAATCAGAAATTTAACCCTCGCAATTGCGGGTGTTATGGTGTTGCTGTCTCTTGTCGCCACCTATATTTTTACACGCTTAAATATTGTTAAGCCCATTCAGCGGTTAAAAGGGGCCATGGCCCTTGCGGGTTCTGGAGATTTTACGGCTAAAGTAGTGGTAAAAGGGCAAGACGAAATATCGGATCTTTCGAAAGCGTATCTCCAGATGATTGGTAGTCAGACGCAAATGATTGTAGAGATGCAAAGGACTTCAGAGCAAATGAATCAGATGGCAGAAGAGCTCACTGCCTCTTCGCAAGAAGTCTCGGCAACTTCTGAGGAAATGTCAGCTGCCATTGAAATTATTGCAAATCATACAGATGATCAGGTTGCTTTGGCTCAAGACACCGTAGAAACCCTATCTGAACTTGAAGAGGGCATAAGCACTTCGGCCGCCCTTGTAGAAGATGCCCTTTCTGCCTCGAAGGCCTGTACAGATGAGGCTTCAAAGGGCAAGGAAGCCTTGGCAATCAGTCGAAATGGCATGCATAAAATTGACGAAGTGACAAAGCAAACCGTCGCATCACTCCACAGCTTGGCGACGCAGGCTGCGGGTGTCACTTCGATTTCAACGGCTATACAACAAATTGCATCTCAAATCAACTTGCTTGCCCTTAATGCTTCTATCGAGGCAGCGAGAGCTGGCGAACATGGCCGTGGGTTTAGTGTGGTCGCCGAAGAAGTGAGAAAGCTCGCAGAGCAGACTACTGCGGAATCGGGTCAAATAACCACTTCGCTCAATGCAATTTTAAGTATAGTCGCTTCGTCTACGGCAATCGTAGATGACATGAAAGTTCAGGTCGATGAAGGCGCGCAGGCAATTGAAGGTACACAAGAGGCGTTAGAGCGCCTTTACTATGGCGTTGAGAGCATGATTGCGCTTAACGAAGCCGTGCTCTTTGCAAACCAAGGAGAAAGAGTGCTCGTTGAGAAGACCAAAAGCCGCATGACTCATCTTGAGCAAGTGACAAAGGGCATTGCAAATAGCGCACAAGAGATGTCGGCCAGTACAGAGGAGCAAGCTGCAATCACAGAGAGCCTGTCTCAAGTCGCTGAAGAGACAAGTGCCATGGCAGAAGCGGTACTCTCCCAGTTGACAAGATTTAAACTGTAGTTGTCAGCTTTGATTGCATATACTATAATTAGGTAACTAAGTAAGCCAATTAGGATGTGCATAATAGGGGTGTGCTATGGACGACAGTCTTGTGAATAAAGACAAGCCTCAAGTAGTCTTTATCAGTTCTGAGGCCAAAAAACGCGCTCAAGCAGAAGCGTTGTTTCAGCGTGAGCAAATAGAGGTATTTACAGCACCTGAACTAAATGCCCTACACGACAATGGCGCATCTGCGACGATCGTCATTGTCGACTTAGAGGGCTGTTCGCAGCCTGAGTATCGCCGCTACTGCGAAGATATGCAAGGGGTTTCGGGCAATGGGTGCCCAAAGTACAATCGCCTGTCGGAGGTTCTTTTAAACAGTAATACCGTCTTTTTGGGAGCGCTAGATGGTCCCCTCGAAAGATACAATTTGCCTTGTGATACCAGTGGTTTCGAGGCGACAATAGAATGGCCCATCAACCCTATCGAGTTCAAGAGGGTTAAACAGATCATTGACAAGTGCCACTATAATCATGCCCATAAGCACGCATCTATCGAGAAGCGTCGTATATATGAAGCACACATGCAACTAGAAAGTCAAAGATTTACCGAATCTGCTATCGATCCTCTCACTGAACTGTGTAGTCCAAGAAGCATTATGAACAAAATGCAAGTAGAAGAGGCGCGGTTTCAAAGACACAGACGTTCCTTTTGCCTATTAATGGCCGATGTGGATCAGATGCGAAAAACTGTAGATGATCTTTCTCAAAGGCACCAATTGGAATCGTCTTTTATTCACGAGAGCCTGATTAAGCAGGTAGCTGATGTATTGCGAGATGGCCTGCGAGCCGGAGATAGCATTTCGAGATGGGTAGAAGACACCTACTTAATGCTTTTGCCAGATACGGATTTAGAGGGCGGGAAACTGCTGGGGATGCGCATACAGCGATTATTTGAGCAGACCAAATTTACGATTGGCGGCACGGTTAATATCGGGCTTACCATGACTTTTTCTTTGGTTGCATACCAAGGTGATAAAACGCTATACCAAACGATCGATCAATTAGAAGCGATGTTGGCCCAAGGAAAAGAAACGGGCGGCAATTGTATGATTCAAACACAATTTATTGAATAGGGTCTTTGGCTTATCGGAGGGAAAATGCGTTCGATAATAGTGGAATCTAGGGTGCGTAGTGAGTCATTGGGCATTGAGAAGTCGCAAATTGCCAGCCGTAAGATGCTCGCCAGCGAAACACTCCTCGATAAAATTTTACAACATCGAGATTTAATACTGGCTACTGAACCTTTTATGAATCAGCTTTATGATTTTGTAAAAGGTTCTAATTTTATCGCCATACTCACAGATGCACAGGGTTGCATTTTATCGATGATTGGCGATGAGCCAATCTTGCATGAAGCACAGGCCTTGAAGATGGTGCCCGGTGCCTACATGGATGAGGGGAGTATCGGCACAAATGCCATGGGTACGGCACTGCATTTAGGAGAGCCAGTTCAGGTTTCCGGTGAAGAGCATGCCATTGAGGCTTACTACAGATGGACCTGTTCGTGTGCAGTGATTCGCGATGAAAACCAACAAGTGATTGGGGCATTAGATTTAACGGGTTATAAAGAAGGTGCCCACTCTCACACACTGGGTATGGTGGTAGCTGCGGTAAGGGCCATCGAAAACGCACTTAAGCTCCAGGGAAAAAACCGCACGATTCAAGAGCAATCGACCTTGGCAGAGCGCGTAATGGAGTTAGTAGAAGCGGGTATTGTAATCTGTGATGATCGCGGCATAGTGCAACATGCCAATGCTCAGGCGTTAAAGTGCTTAGGGGTTCACAGTCATGTGATAAGCGGCAAACCGCTGTGGCATGTAGTCAAAGATTATGAATCCTTAATGAGCGAATTAAATACTCAGGGTGTTGTGCAAGAACGCACTGTGTTTTTGACGGCAGCTTGTCAAACAGAGTCCATTCAGATGACCGCAACGCCTGTAGATGTAGGTGCACAAGGGGCTAGGTATTTTGTTCTACGCCTCGACCAAGCAAAATTGCCTCGACGTCTTAAGGCCTCAATAGCAGCATCACAGGCGCTTTACACCTTCGATAAGATTATTGGGACCACAAAGCGCATGAACGCATTAGTGACCTTTGCCAAACAAGTGGCAGATAGCCGTTCTACGGTTTTGATCACAGGCGATAGTGGCACGGGCAAAGAGGTGTTCGCCCATGCCATACACAATCACAGCGACCGTAGACAGAGGCCCTTTGTGGTGGTGAACTGTGCATCGATTCCGTCAAATCTCATTGAATCGGAGCTCTTCGGCTACGAAGAGGGCGCTTTTACTGGTGCTAAAAAAGGTGGCAGTCAGGGAAAATTTGAAGCAGCAGATGGGGGAACGCTCTTTCTCGATGAAATTGGCGATATGCCTCTTTCTATGCAAACGCGGCTGTTGCGCGTTCTACAAGAGGGGATAATCTGCAGAGTGGGCTCAAATGAACAGCGCGCCGTAGATGTGAGGCTAATAGCGGCAACAAACAAGGATTTGAGCGATGCTGTGGCAAAAGGCCGCTTTCGACTAGATTTGTTTTATCGACTCAATGTATTGCCCATGCACTTGCCACCACTAAGTGAACGCATTGAAGACATTCCTCAGCTCGCAGACTTCTTTCTACAGCGCTTGGCGAGGCGGATGAATCGAAAGCCCATAAGCCTAGGCGATGAAGAAATTGAGATGCTCAAGCATTACCATTGGCCGGGAAACATCCGAGAACTAGAAAATGTCTTGGAATGGCGCATCAATACCCAGCAGTTGCCGCCACATATTTGTGGCTTGCCAAGGTTGGATCTTGGGGTGGGTCAAGATGCGTTGGAGAATAGACATTTGGCATCTAAAAAGGGTGAAGTCCTACTCGAAAGTGGCGATTATGAAACCCTAGAAGCTTACGAAAGTCACTATATACAAAAGGTCTATCGCGCATCGGGCGGCAATCTGGCCAAAACTGCAAAGATTCTAGGCATTGCCCGCAATACACTCTACAAAAGGCTAATCTCTGAGTAGCGGGGCGTGCATGACCATACAAATGTTCATAAATTGAACAGTGCTCAAAATTTGAACACACCTCATATAAAATGGTGTTCAAATTTTGAGCACTTTTTATTTGATTATGAAGGAAGGGATATTTTTAAAGGGCGTATCTGAGCATGTAACGTAAGATAAATGCAGTAATTGCAGATGCTATAGGGTGGGGTGTGCCTGGCTTAAAACTTTGGCACTGCCCTTGCAATAGAAATATGCACATGCAGTGGGTATGTTGAAGGCGTCACATTAAGTGACATAGGTTTAGCGTGCAAAGGGAGGCTTTATGGCGGGTTATCAAGGCAAGTTGCTTCGCATTAATTTAACAGAAGGAACAGTAAAAGAAGAAGTACTCGATGCCAATTTAGCAAAGCACTACATTGGAGGTCGAGGTCTGGGCACTAAGATGTTGATGGATGAAGTGTCTCCCAAGGTGGACGCCCTTAGTCCAGATAACAAGATGATTGTTTTGACGGGACCTTTGTCGGGAACGCCGACGCCAACGGGTGGGCGCTATATGGTCATCACAAAATCGCCACTGACGGATACCGTCGCGTGTTCAAATTCTGGTGGTCATTGGGGTGCAGAGTTAAAGTATGCGGGGTATGACGGCATTATTTTCGAGGGAAAATCCGAAAAACCTTGCTATGTCCTTATTGAAGATAGCCAAATATCCATTGAGTCCGCAGATGATCTATGGGGTAAGCTCGTAGGAGAAACGACCAATATTTTATCTGAGCGCCATGGTCAAAAGCATCGCGTGATGACCATAGGTCCAGCAGGTGAGAATCTCTCTAGAATTGCTGCGATTATGAATGAAAAAGATAGAGCTGCTGGACGTTCTGGTGTAGGCGCTGTGATGGGCTCTAAAAATCTGAAGGCTGTAGTGGTGCGAGGTACCCAGTCTGTTCCTGTGCACGATGCAAACGCCCTCAAAGAAGTGTTCTCAGATGCCCTTAAGAAAATTAAAGCCAATGGAGTCACAGGACAGGGGTTGCCTACCTATGGCACTGCAGTGCTTGTAAATATCATCAACGAGAATGGCGTTTTGCCAACGCGCAACTTCCAGCAGGCCTACGATGCAAATGCAGATGAAATCAGCGGTGAAACCTTGGCGGATCGCTATCTAGTCAAAAAAGAAGCTTGTCATAGATGTCCTATCGCCTGTGGTCGCTACTGCAAAGTAGACGACATAGAAGGCGGGGGCCCTGAGTATGAGACAATTTGGGCGTTTGGATCAGATTGTGGCGTTTCAGATTTGGGCTCTGTGATAAAGGCCAACTATTGGTGTAATGAGCTTGGTCTAGATACCATCTCAGCAGGGGCTACAATCGCTGCGGCTATGGAGCTTAGAGAGCGTGGTTTGATTCCAGAGGCTCTGCTTGAAGGCGAAGCGCTAGAATTTGGAAACGCCGATGCGGTAGTTGCCTGGACGAAAAAAATGGGTTACCGAGAGGGCCTTGGAGACTTTATGGCAGAGGGCTCTTATCGGATGGCGGATCACTTTGGTGCGCCAGAGCTTTCTATGACTGTAAAAAAGCAAGAACTTCCAGCTTACGATCCAAGGGGGATTCAAGGTCATGGTCTCCAGTATGCCACCTCTAATCGCGGTGGATGTCATGTGCGCGGCTATATGATTTCCCCTGAAATCTTGGGTGAGCCGACAAAATTGGATCGATTCAGTCTAGAGGGTAAAGCGGCCTGGGCCAAAGTATTCCAAGACCTCACCGCGGTGATTGATTCTATGGGTCTTTGTCTGTTTACTTCATTTGCTCTAGGCGCGCCTGAATATGCCGAGCTATTGAATTGTGTGACGGGAAGTACCCATACAGCGGAGAGTTTGTTGGCTGCGGGTGAGCGCATTTATACCCTTGAGCGCCTATACAACTTGGAATCCGGCGTTTCTCCGGATCAAGACACCTTGCCAAAGCGCTTGTTGGAAGAGCCAATTCCAGCGGGGCCATCGAAGGATTGGGTGCATAAGCTCTCGGAGCTTCTACCTGAGTACTATGAACTGCGCGGCTGGTCAAAAGAGGGCATTCCCACAAAGGAACGCTTGACGCTGTTGGAGATTCGATAGTGTCTTGTGAAGTTGTAGTCAAATTGTTTGCCACCTTTAGGGAGGGACGGGGGAAGCAGGTTGTGCTTCCCTTAGTGCCTGGAACCACAACGCCTTCTGATTTGGTGCGCGCCATTGGTCTGTTGGAAGTTGATGTGGCCATTTTGCTAGTCAATGGCCGTGATGGCAAATGGGATCAAAGGCTAGAAATCGGCGACTATCTTTCGATTTTTCCGCCGGTGGGTGGTGGATGACAATGGATGCGCAAACGGCGAGATATGAAAAGAATTGCATTTTAACCCCTTTGGAACAAGGGCGATTTAGGGCGGCTACTGTTGCGGTAGTCGGTTTGGGTGGGCTCGGTGGCTATGTGGCAGAACAATTGGTGCGACTTGGCATTGGACACTTGGTGCTCATTGATGGCGATGTGTTTCAGGCGAGTAATCTCAATAGGCAATTGTTTTGTGAAGAGGCGATGCTGGGCATAAAAAAGACCGAAGGTGCAAGAAAGCGACTTTTAGCCATTGATGGCAATGTGCGTCTTAGTGTGTTTTCAGAGTATTTAAATGTCCAAAATGGCAAGGAAATACTCGGTGCTAGTATGGTGGTTGTAGATGCAACAGATAACAACCACGCTAGAAGTGTTCTCTTAGCCCTATGCAATGAAATTGGGGTGCCCATGATCTATGGCGCTATTGGCGGCTGGTTCGGCCAGGTTTGCACAGCGTTTCCTGGAGATAACACCGTGGCCATGCTGCTGAGAGGTGCTGCCGATCGGGGAGTAGAGGTTTCTCTTGGCAATCCCGCCTTTACACCGGCTTTGATTGCCAGCCTTCAGGTTGCAGAAGTGGTGAAAGTGCTCACGGGCAAGGGTCAACTCCTTCGCGGTGGGTTCTTGTACTGTGACTTGCTGACCCTCGATTTCGAATTTATTCACATTGAAAAAGATTAACCGACTCGCAAAAGCTTAGGGGTGGATTTTGACAAGGGCACTCTTTTTTCATGAAGGTGAATTTACTCTGAATATTATTGAAAATCGACTCGCAAGTTGTAATAAAACATGTTAAACTAAATTGTCTAATTCCGAGCGAAAGGACCTAAGGGAAACTAGGGTGCTTTAGCCGATGGGTTTTGGTAGAAATGCCACTGCCTCCCTTTTGGAAAGGAATTGAGTAAGCGCTCAATTTGAGCGCGATTTTTTTTGTTCCCAACTGAATTGTGGGCATTAGACATCGTTTATACGCAGATAGATGCATACTACTTAAATGGGGGAAACACATGAAAAAGGCGAGACGAGGAAGCATTAAGGGATTTGGATTGTTAGCAGTGGCGTTTTTATTGGTGTTGAGTATGGCCTTTACTGGGTGTCAAACCATGGAAAAAAGCGAAAAGGCCATGGATTTTGAAGGACGGGTGCTGACCTTGGTAACCACGACTTCCACAGAAAATTCAGGCTTACTAGATGCCATTTTGCCTGCGTTTAAGAGCAAGTATAACTGCGATGTAAAGGTTGTGGCGGTAGGCTCGGGCGCTGCATTTGAAATGGCTCAGCAAGGCGAGGCAGATGTGATTGTGGTGCATGCGCCAAAGTCTGAGGAGCAATTTATGGCAGATGGATTTGGCCGCGAGCGGTTCCCGCTGATGTACAACGATTTTGTCGTCATTGGACCAGGAGAGATCGGTGCGCTAAATATCGACCAATCGGCTGATGTGCTAGGGGCTCTTAAGGGCATTCAAGAAAACGCCTTGAAGTTCATATCCCGCGGCGATGATTCTGGGACGCATAAAAAGGAGCTTCAGCTCTGGGAGAAGGCCGAGATAACGCCTGAAGGCGATCACTATCTATCTGTAGGTAAGGGCATGGGAGAGGTCATCACAATGGCCGAAGAGTTACAGGCTTATACCCTTACAGATCGTGCAACGTATCTTAGTATGAAGGATCAATTGACTTTAAAAGTACTTGTAGAAGGCAATGATTTGTTGTACAACCCATATGCGGTGCTTACAATTAACAAAGAGAAGTTCCCTCAGCTCAACCACGATATGGCGGATGCCTTTGCCAGTTGGTTGCTGTCGGAAGAAACATTGAAGCAAATTTCTGAGTTCGGCGAAAAAGAATTTGGACAACCGCTGTTCTATTTGTTCGACAAAAAATAACTTATTTAAAAGGGGAGTCCTATGGAGACGATAAGCCAAGGCGTTTACGATGCATTTAAGCTGTTGGTGCAAGTGGATATCGAAGTTTACCGCATTGTAGGGCTC
>CALFXQ010000021.1 GCA_937958285.1 uncultured Fusibacter sp.
GCTAGAAGCGGTGAAGGGCAGATTTCACGCAAGACATGAGGCAACTCAAAAGCACTACCGCTACTTAATCCAACAAGAAATTGTCTTTCCCTTCGAAAGAGATTATTGCATTTTAGCACCAGAACCGCTAGACGTCGATGCGATGCACGACGCAGCGCAGGCCTTTGTGGGCACTTTAGATTTTACAGCATTTAGCAATTCTAAAATTGGAAAGAAATCGACGGTGAAGCGTATCGATTCTGTGACTGTTTTTGAAGAAGATGGTCAAATTGTCTTAGATTTTATTGGTGAGGGCTTTTTGTACCACATGGTAAGAAAAATGGTAAGCGCTCTGATTTCTGTAGGGCTTGGCGAGATCGGTACGAAAGAAATTGCGGAGATGATCGCTTCTAAAGATAGGGGCTTAGTACCGGGACTTGCGCCTGCAAAGGGCTTGTTTTTAGTGGGTGTCGCTTACGACAATGCGTGAAACGACGATGTGAGAATTGTTAATGTGCGTATTGTATAAAAGTGGAGGAACGACTCAAAGAGGTAGATGGAGATGAAAGTTGCAATAAACGAACAAGAAATGGAACTAGAACAACATTTATTTGAAATTGATGCCACGATGGAATCTAATCCCGCTCAAGCGCTCCTTACCTTGCGTGCCCTATTTTGTTCTGCACGTAAAAACGATATGCCTCAACAACAGCAAATCACATATCTTATCGCTAAGGCCCATTTTATGCAGTCGCAATTTCACAAAGCGCGCGTTCTCTTGGAGCGTTGGCTTTCAAAGTATGCAGATACTTCGGTGTGGAGATTGAGACTACTTACCACATATGCGGCGACCTTGCAAGTTACAGGCTACGAAACCGATGCCTATACAACCTATCAGGCCGCACTCAAGCTAGCCGAACACGAACGCGATAGTTTTACTATCGAGCGCATTTACCACAATATGGTGATGCTTCTAAACGGCATGGGCGCATATAAAGAGGCCCATGAATTTTACTTAAAACTAGAGCCCTATATTGCTCATAACCCTGTTGAAAAAATGCGTGTTGCGGGCATATATAGCTGGACACTAACACAACTGGGCGAATCAAATCGCGCTTTGGCTCTTTTAGAAAGTGCCTTGGCATTTTACAATGAAGTCCGAGATAATCGCCGTATAGGCTATATGTGGGAACAACGTGGTGAAATCTTTCTGCATTTAAGAATGTACGATCAAGCAGTTGAAGCACTTCTTAAAGCTAAGCGTCTACTTGAGCAATTTGGAGATGCCAAAGATTTATGTAGATGTAATCGTTTACTTGGCCGATTATATGCGACTATTGGGGACTTTCAGCTCGCGAGCGAGGTCTATCAAGAGAGCATCTACTCGGCTTCTGTGGCAAATATGCCGCTACTAATAGACAATACCTATTATGCTTTGGCCAACTGTCTTTATGCCTTAAATGAGCATGAGCTCGCAGCGGATGCGTTTAAACGCCATGTTTTACATGTGGAGAAAAGCAACAAGCTAAAGGCTTACCAACAGGTACAACTTTTGGATTTGCTCATTGAAAGACAAAAGCAATTAGAAGATCAAAATCAGGCGATTGTTCATCAAGAAAAGCTAAACGCCTTGCAAGATGAAACCCTTCTGCAGTCCACTAGGTTAATTGAGGTGACGAGTAAGTTCAGTAAATTGCATGAGCTAACTTTAGAACTCACGCGGTGCATTGGCCATCGCGCCATCATTACGCGAACATTTAATTACTTATCACACTTCATACCACACTCAAAGGCACTCTTGGGTGAATGGGATGATGAGGAAAGCTGCTATGTGTTTTATGAGTTGACATCAGAAGGGCTTCACAATGATTTTTTTGATATATGGGATTGTGAAGCAGATCATGTATTGAAACAATTGCAAAGCCACTATAGGGTGAAACACATATTGTTGGCGCCAATTGAGTATGGCCACGCAGAGAATAAAATAATCTTTTGTGTAATGCGCGAGAACGATGACCTCTTCGACCAATACGATCGGGGGTTATTCTTGGCAATATCTGCATTAATTCTGGGAGCACTTCAGCTGTCAGTACGTGTTCAAGAGATTGATGTTCAAAAACATATGCATCATGGACTTTTATTGGCAACTAAAGAACGCCATGCAGAACTCGTTAAACTGTCCTATTTCGATGAACTCACAGGACTATACAATCGCGCGGGTATGAATTATTGTTTAGAGCAGTGGCTACACAGTTTTGTGTTCCCGAATCGCGTTGTGGCAGTCGTGTTCGACCTAGATCATTTTAAAGAATACAATGATCAGTTTGGTCATTTGGCTGGGGATAGACTTCTAGAAGCTTTTGGTAAGCTTATTCAAAAGCGTTTTGATAAACCGGATTTTTTAATTGCGCGCTTTGGAGGCGAAGAATTTTTGTTACTTGCTTCAAGCAACCTTTTTGGGGATATTAATAGAGCATGTAGCGAAATATTAATCGAAGTAACGCGCATGGAAGTTTATGAAAAACTCGAAAGTCGTGTTACAGTGAGCATCGGAATATTTGAAGATCAAGTGAAAGATCTTAAAGGGTTCTATCATTTAATCGAAAATGCGGATCATCAACTGTATCGTGCAAAGAGACAGGGTCGCAATCAGATCTGTAAATCTACAGGAGAAGTATATGCTAATAACCGATGAGAGAATTGAAAAAACGTTAGCGGAGATTAGATTGTTAGAAGGGGAGCATTTAGATGAAGCCCTACTTCTATGTGAGGAGACGCTGCAAAAAATATCTGAAGAAAACAGTCCCATGCTTTTTTTGCAGATGTCATATACGAGGCTTCGCTATTTAAGTTTACTTGGTCGCTTAGATGGATTGTCAGAAATGCTCGACAAGGTTATTTTAGAGTGCGAAGAACAGAGTGATTTTAATACCCTTGCCCGTGCATATAACTTGCAAGGCAGTCTTTTTAGCGACTATGGCCTGATAGATCGCGCACTAGAAGCATATATGAATGGTCTTAAAATTGCCGAACGCATAGACTTTTTTCATTTAATAGGAAATGTGGCCAATAACATAGGCAATCTTTACTTCGAGCTAGGCGAGTTAGAGAAGGCCCAATCTTACTTTTACCGTGCCCTTAACAGCATAGACCCAAGTGAGGACAACGCACAGTCCGATGGATTAAGAGGTATTCTGCTATTAAATCTCAGTGAAATTCAATCGAAGAGCGCAAATTTCAAAGAGGCAAGAGTCTATTTAAACCGCGCAATCACTTTGTTTGAAAAGCATCGCCTGCGACAGTCCTTAGCTCATGCTTATGCCAGTGAGGCGGTAATCTTCGAGGGCGAAAACGACTCCGAAAACGCATATAAGAGTTTCAAACTCGCAAGGGAAATTTATCTCGAATTCGACGATAAAAAAGACGTTGTTTTGGCAGTGATTCCCTATGTGCGCAGTATCTTAAACAAGCATCCACAGGGACTTTCCCATGAAGTATATAGTATGGTTCTAACGTTGTTAGACGAATGTGAAGAGATGGCTAAGGGTCTAGAAAACGAAAAGACACTTTGTGACTTGCATCAATTAATGGCAGAGGTATTTCACAGTGCTGGGGACCTCGCCAGAGCTGTAAAGCACTATCGGACATTCGAAGAATATAGAAAAGCGTTAGACGAAAAGAGTAGGCAACAACAATTGAATGTGTTGCATGTCAGATTCGAAATAGAAAAGTCTATCGAAGAAAAAGAAATCGTTCAGCGCAAAAATCTCGAACTTCGTGAAAAATCTGAAGAACTGCTCAGAAAAAAAGAAGCGCTTGAGCATGCCTACCAACGCATTCAGCTTATCAGTGAGATTGGCCAAAAAATTACATCTACGCTAGATTTAAATGAAATACTGATTTCGGTCTACGACAATCTAAAAACCCAGATGCCAATCGATTCATTTTATATGGCTGTACTTAACGATGCGCGTACGCATCTAATTAGTGTAGCATCTGTTGAGAACTTGATGTATGAGAAAGCATTCGAAGTGCCTATCGACAGCGCAAAGAGTATTTTGGCGATTAGTTACCGTGAGAGAAGGACGCTATTTGTTCCCGATATTTATGAGGATGTAAACTTGAGGGAATGGGATTTTCTCAGATCGTCTGATTTGGCGATTAGGGCGATTATTGTAGTTCCCCTTCTCTACGATGAGGAGGTCGTCGGCGTATGTTCTGTTCAATCGACGATTGCAAAAGGCTACGATTATTCTCACTTAGATATTTTAAATGCCTTAAGTACGTACTTGGCAATCGCTATAAACAACGCTCAGAAGTCTAAGCGATTAGAACAAGAAATCCAAATGCGCCTACGTACTCAAAAGGAACTCGAACGTCTAAATACTGAGCTTAGAAGCATATCTGAGATTGATGGCCTTACTAAGGTGCCAAATAGACGTCGATTCGAAAACGTTTATGATCAGATGTTTGAGATTGCCTTGAACCAGCAGTGTCCCCTTCACGTGCTTATGATGGATATTGACTACTTTAAAGTCTATAACGATCACTACGGACATTTAAAGGGTGACGAAGTACTAATTGCCGTTGCGCAGAAATTAAACCAGGCATTCCGATTTAAAGGCAGATTGTTTGCGCGCTATGGCGGCGAAGAATTTGTAGCTGTACTGACAGAGATGGAAAGAGAAGAAGCCATGGTACTCGGTCAGGAGTTGAGGATTGCCGTGTCGAATTTGGGAATCTTTCACGAGCTTTCGCCAACGGGATTCTTGACTATTAGCATCGGATTAGCATCTATGGTGCCACAGCACGATAATGACCTTCGAAGACTTCTGCACGCTGCAGACGAATGTCTATATCGCTCCAAGAACAATGGTAGAAATCGAGTAGAAGCTATGGAAGTTTTGCCAGAAGACAACTGAGTTAGCATATGTACATGAAGTGAAAAGAACCATCTTAAAAAGGACCACCTAAAAAGGACTGCAATCGAAAACATTGCAGTCCTTTTGCTAAATACTCAGAGCGAGCACTGTTGTACTTTACTCTTTTATAACGTTTAAGTGGTTTTTGAAGAACATAGTACCATCATCTTTGATTTGGAGTTGCAAGGGAAGGCTTAGAATTTTTTGATGGGGGTTTTTTCTGGCCATATCTAATAGCGATAGATAGTTTTGAATGTATTGACGCCAAGTGATTTCGTGAAAGCGCAGATTGAGTTTTTTAAAGTCCATAAGAATGAGGTGAGCAAGGTCTTTTGAACTGGGCATCACGAGACTGCCGTAGGCTATAAAATACGTTTTAACGAGATGTGCACTCAGTTGATATAGGGTTTCGAGGGATGTATTCTTTAAGCTTATAAAGGGCTCTTTCATAAAGCTACCTTGTCCCTCTAGCCCGAGACGCTGTGCCAAGGGACTATAAGAAGGGATGCCGTATTCCGCGTCTTTATAAACATCTGGTGTTGCGCTTAGAACGATTCCAAGAGCACCAAAAGCGCCTTGAAATTGTTCGTCAATAATCTGTCTTAAAGTACCATATGCCTTTTCTCTTTGATCGCTGCGGAGTTTTGTCAACATATCCATTTCGTCTATGGCAATAACCAAGCCATTATAGCCGATGAGCTGCAACAATTTAGTGAAGGCCTTTAAAAAATCGAAGGCTTTTAAGCGGTCTACGCTACCCTTTAAGCCGAGTTTTTTTTGCATGCTAGGGGCGATGGACTGATCGCCCTTTAACCAACTAGAAATGCAATCGGCTTGCTGTGCATCGGAGAGTAGGGATGCTCGGATGTATTGGGTGAAACCATACGCAAAAACCTCGTGATGACGCGCCATTTCGTCAGTGACCCATTTAATCTCATTCGCAGCGACTTGCTTAGTGGGTGCATTTCTTAGATTGTCTAACCAGAGCCCAAAAATATCGTCAAAGCTTGCGGGCTTGCCTTGAATTCTTAGATGGTGCATAATGTGGTAATATAGAACATCTGGTCTCAATAAATTCACACCAGGTTCAAGGGTTATTGTAGAGACAACAAATCCTGAATGACTTAGACTGGTTTGTAGATCTCTAAGCGCGTGGGTTTTTCCTGCGCCATATTGACCTTCAATCATTAGCAGCTGAGGAATGCCGCTCTCTAAGGCACAAATCATTTGCTCTTGAGCGCGAAAAAAATCTGGGCGTATGACAGATGCCTCAGGAATGGCTGTGGGTACAGAGCCCATGCGATACGCGTTAATCAAGAGAAGTGCATCGGATTGTTTCATAGTGGACCTCATTAGATAGTTGTACTACTGACTTATATTCTACCCAATTCACAAGGAGTTTTCAATATGTACAACATTGCAGTAGTTGGAGGTGGCCCAGCTGGCATGATGGCAGCTTGGCAGTTAGCTTCAAATAGTAGCTTTTGCATACATCTCTTTGAAAAAAACGACCAACTTGGCAAAAAGATCTTGGCATCTGGTGGTGGTATGTGTAACTACACACAACATGCACCAGCAGAAGAGCTACTCAATCACTACGGTGATAACGGCAGCTTTTTAAAACATAGTTTCAAGCAGTTGGATGCATACAAAACAGAAGAACTCCTCTTTCACATTGGCATCAAGCCGTATGTTCGTGAGGATGGCAAGGTATTTCCGGATTCTAAGGACGCTAAGCAGTGGCTTGCTTCTTTTTCAAGGCGTTTAGTAGAAAGTGGCGTTAAAATTCACAGTAACAGTCGCATCTCAGGCTTAAATCAAGATTGCGATGGCAAATGGTTGCTCAATGGATGCTTAGATTTAAACTACGATGCCGTACTCCTTGCAACAGGTGGTGCAAGTTATCCTGCGCTAGGAAGCTCTGGTGATGGCTATACGCTCTTAAAGGCATTAGGGCAGACAATTGTTGAGCCCAAACCATCGCTAACGGCAATACACGTCGACATGCCTTTAGGAGGTATGGAAGGTATTGTCTTTTCCGAGGCCACACTTGAATTAATGCGTGGGGGGAAAACAGTCAAGCTGTTGGGACAAAAAAGTTTCGGACCACAAGAGCTACTTATTACACACAAAGGAATGTCTGGACCACTTATACTAAATGCGAGTCGTTGGTTTGAGCAAGGCGATTTGCTTCTAATCAATTGGATTAATCGATCACCTGAAGATGTAGAAGACTTTCTGTTGACATCGGCACGTCTCCACGGCAAGCGCTTCTTGAATACCTGCTTAGAGGCGTTAGCACTGCCTAAACGCTTTACAACTGAATTGTTGCGGTATTTAGGCATCGATGGGAGTCTAACCATGGCAACCTTAGGCAAAGCTCAAAGACATGCGCTGGTAATGGCGCTAACAGCTTTCAAAATAGATGCAATTAAGCCAGTTGGTTTTCATCAAGCGATGTCGACCGCTGGTGGCTTAGATTTAAAGGCCGTCAACAGTAAAACGATGGCACTAAAGGCATTTCCCAATGTATATGTGTTAGGCGAACTCCTCAATATAGATGGCGACACTGGAGGCTATAACATTCAGGCTGCGTTAACCACAGGATATGTAGCGGCTCATGCGGTACTCAGACAATTTAAGTAGCTGTTAAATCGGCGAATAGGGAGGAAATATGGATTCACAAAAGGTTCGAGATGCCCGCGTGCTCGTGGTTTACTATTCCTT
>CALFXQ010000022.1 GCA_937958285.1 uncultured Fusibacter sp.
GGGCCGAGTGATATTGAACTGATGCTCATTATTTGTAAATGTGCTGGCCGTTATTCTCTCGGTGGCAATTGTTCTCATGGCATGGTTGAGTATACTCGCAACAGACTTTTCTAAGCGTTTATTCGTCAAAGTAAGGCGGCTCGCTAAAGGCTTTACTTCTTGAGCGATCATTTCGGCAGTAGATGCGATCCATTCCACATTTGGCAAGCTTTCAAGAGCTCTTCCTATCTCTATGGCGAGTAAGTCGGTCCAAACAATAAAAGTATCTTTTTTAGTCAACACATAGAGCTGATCGTAGTATGCAAAAATAGACAGTGAGGCATCTATAATTGATTTGGTGTCATAACTATGCAGGTCTTTTGACAGTTCGGTGAGAACGGTTTGAGTAGCGCCTTTTAACTTGTCGAAATCTTCTGTTGTCATGGCTTTATTATTCACAATGCGCTGTGTGAGAAGCCTGATGTTGTCGACTGCCTTAAGTGCCTTCTCGACGGCGGGATCACCTGTGGGGGCCACGATGTTGGGATTAGAGGTAGTTACTGGTGCCACAGTCGTTGTGGGCGCTACAGTTGTTGTTGGAGTTATGGTTGTAGGGGGTGCCGTTGTTGTGGGAACAGTAGTTGTAGGCCCAATAATAGCCCACATTAAAGGGGGATCAACCATAAACAAAACAAATGCCAAAGAAATAATCAATAACAATAGTCTTTTAAATTGAGCATTTGAACCCATAATCTCCTCCTAATATGTTCGGAAAGTCTAATAGACGCTGCTCAAAAAAGAGGCAACTTGTTCGCGGGTAACAACACTATTCCAATTCTTAAGGTCTTTGCTGCTGAAAACGCCCAAATCTTGTAGTAACGAGGCACTTCTTGCCACCGTTGGGGGCATGTTTTTTGTGGTGGCGAGCAACTGTGCTGCTCTTTGTAGATTTGCACGTTTACCTTGATACTTTTCTAGGGTGATAGCAAGCGCTCTAACCATTTCAAGCTTCGTGACAGGGGCATTTGGATTGAATGACTTAGCAGATCGTCCCGGTATAATCTGCTCGCTAGTGACAATCAAAATGGCATTGTAGTAGGCGCTTTTACTTGAGACGTCAGAAAAAACCATGCTGCGGCCCTTTGTGTTTTCCAAGCCGTAGGCTCTGGTTAGCCACAGTGCGAACTCTTGTCGTGACATGGACGACTTGGGTTTGAAGACTTTTGCACTGGGGACAATGCCTTTATTGAGCATTTTTTGAATCGCGGTTTTGGCATTGGAGTTTTGGATATCGCTGAATGACTTAGTTGATTTTAGCAAGGTGTATTCGCTGAGGTTGTCTCGCTGTACTGTAAATGACCTATTGAGTGGGTTAAATATACCGCCCACAGCACGCCAACCCTTTAGATTTGGGAAATAGCGATAGATGGCGATTTGGTTTACTGAGGTGTTGCCTTTAAACGAAAATTGATCTAGTGGAAGTGTAATGCTCATTGGCGTAGTGAGTTTAGCCTGATACTTACCATCGATCGAGAATTTTAAATCTAGAACAGTGCCACTTTCGTAGGTAATGATGGATTGATTGCCGGCAAGAGGCAACTTAGGTCGATTTTCGGGTTTCAAGTTGGTGCTAGGCTTTAAAAGGAGTGAAAGATTAGCTGTCTTTTGATCGTCGATTAAATCTAGGGGAACACTTGCAGCAAACTGCCTGACGTTTATAACAAGTGCCTCGTAGCCATTGCTCTTAATGGAGTTGGCGACATTGGGTAGAATTGTTGTGGTAACGCCGGTGGCACTGTTTGGCAAGTCAACTTTATAATGGAGCTGCCTCTTGAGCAGGTGCACGGACTGTCCATTCGAGAAACTAAAATACGCAGCCTCGATGCGAGATTGGAAAGGGCCAATCACAGCGGCATGATTGTCTGTTCGACTCGCGTCGATTTGAATTGTTGCAAGGCCGTTCTTCACTTCGATCGGCGTGATAACTTCAGTACTCAGTGTGCTCAGGCTGCTGTTTAGAAGAAGTGCAATGGTCTTTTCGATTCTTTTATCCGTAGGCAAGAGTTTAACAGATATGGGGCGTATGGCCAGTGTGGTGTTTTCAGAAAGGGTAGTGATGTGTTCTAAATTTGTAAGGGTCGCAATGCCTTTGCCAATTTCTAAGGCGATTGCATTGGACCAAACCACAAAATCATCCGACCGTTTAAGGGAAAATAGCTGATTGAGTGGAGATAAGCTCTCTATTGCGAGGTCTAGCACGATTTTTTTATCTTGGGCTGGCAAGGCGACAGCCATGTCTTTAATCAACGATTGGGTTGCCTTTTGGATTTTGAGCAAATCTGCACTAGTAAGGGCATTATTGATAAGTGCATTTGTGGCTGTGTCTTTAATCGATGTGACTGTGGCATTTACCTGGTTAATTACCACATCGGCTCTTGGGTTTGACCCTTTAAGCTCAGGCGTTAGTCCGGTGTTTTGTGCATAGGTTGGGCTGGCGAACGTAACAAGAACTAAAGCTAATACAAGCCATACCAGAGAGTAAATCGTGTTCTGAGTATATTTTTTGCGCATGGCGACCCACTCTTTCACAAAAAAGACATCGTAGTTTATCGGCGTATAAGTTGATAATGCGTGTATTTTATATTTACCACAACGCGAAGAAATTAAGCATGCGCAATAGGACTTTTTGATAGCTTTAGGCAATGTAGGGTAGTAATGTATATAATGACCATGTGGAGGAGGATTAAAATGCAAGAAACTGCTTATTACAGAGATTTAGTGACAAAGCTTAGCCATATTGGGGTGGAGCTTTCTGCAGAACGAGACGTGGACACCCTACTTGTAATGATACTCAAAGAATCTATGGAAATAGCCAATGCAGATGCAGGAAGTATTTACATTATTGAATCTCAGGAACTCGATGGACTTAAAACCAGCCAACTCGCCTTTAAATATACGCAAAACCACACAGTAAACTACCCCTATCAGAAATTTAGCATGCCCATAGATAAAAACTCCATTGCAGGTGCATGTGCAGTTACAGGACAAGTTTACAATTTTAAAAGTATGCAAGAGACCGTAGAAAAATTGGGCTTTCATCACAATCGCAGTTATGACGATGCAGCAGGGTATCATACTCTCAATATGCTCGTTTTGCCACTAAAGAACTACGAAGAAGACGTAATCGGCGTTTTGCAGCTTATCAATAAGAAAAATCATCTAGAACCACTTTCCGATCAACGCGCTTACTCGGGCGTTGTGCCCTTTACCCGTGAAGATGAAAGTATTATCGGCGCATTGGCATCTCAAGCTGCAATCCTCATCGAGCGCACCCAGCTCTATGAGGCCATTCAAGACACATTAGAATCGACCATAAAGGTGCTTGTAACCGCACTCGATCAGCGAGATCCTATCACCGCTGGGCATTCAGATCGCGTCGCCCAATATTCCCTCGACTTAGGCCGGTATTTGCAAGAGCTTAAGGGTGCCTGTCACCCAGAGTACTTGCTGTCAAAAGATGAACTGCGCGAACTTTATATTGCTGGACTTCTTCACGATGTAGGTAAAATAGGCGTGCCGGAGTATTTATTGATGAAGGCAAATAAACTCACTGCGGCAGAAATCGACGCGATAGAAAGTCGTTTTAAATTAATTGCATTGGCCATAGAAACAGAAAAGGGGCATTTCGTTGAAAATCCGATTCCGGATTTTTTAGAGTCGCGTGCCTCGCTAGAAGCGTTAATTCAGAAAATAAATCGTTCAGGATTTTTGCCAGACGATGAAGGCCAAGTGCTCAGTGGCATTAAACAGTCAAAGTTCCAATTTGGCGATCATGTGATTGAACTGTTGAGGGATCACGAGTTTGAGCAACTTACCATACCCAGAGGGAATCTGACTAACAAAGAAAGGGATTTAATCAACGACCATGTACGCATGTCCCATAGTTTGCTCAATCGTGTTAAGTGGTCCAAAACCCTGGTTCAAGTGCCCGTGATTGCCTCGCAGCACCATGAAAAACTTAATGGTAAAGGATACCCATACGGTTTGAAAGACGATGAAATTGGCCTTCGTGGACGTTTGATGGCCATTGCGGATATCTTCGATGCATTGACTGCCAAAGACCGACCTTATAAGCCCGCTATGCCAGTCGATCGCGCCATTGGCATATTGAGAGAAGAGGTGAGTAGAGGTGCGCTAGACGGCAATTTGGTCGACTATTTTGTTGCCATGATCGAAGAAAGGGAAGGTAAAAACGATGCGCTTTAGGGAGCTGCATCACCTGGAAGTAATTCTTTTGGGGGTTATGGGATCTGTGGCTGGGGCTAGTGAGGCCATGAAGGTGCTTGGAAGTAACTCCTCGAGCATGCTGATAAGGGGAAGGGAGATGCTGTTTTTCGATGGCGGAACGGGTATTTTAAGAGCACCATTAGGTGAGGAGAAAACATTTCACGTCTTTATAAGTCACTATCACTATGACCATCTGATGGGCTTACCCTTTTGGTCAGTGCTTTATAGAGAAGGGTGCTGCGTTCATTTCTACGGGCCAAAACTAGGTGATTTCGGTCCCGAAGAGGCCATAAAAGACTTAATGAGACCCCCATTTCTGCCCATGTCTGCCGATGATTTTCGAGCGAACATTGTCTATCATCAAATTAATGCAGGCGAAGCTATTGGATTTTTAGATGTGACTGTAATGCCCATCGCGGTGAGTCATCCAGGTGGTGGCTATGTATATTGTGTTGTTGGCAATCAAAAGGGACCAAAAATTGGCTATTTAAGTGATCTCGATATTGACAATACCGATAAAAGTGCCTTTCAAGCATACCTTGAGGGCGCTGATTTTGTCTATGCAGATACCCACTTCGATATCGATTCCTATAACCGCCATCCAGATTGGGGTCATAGTGCCCTCGAGCATATGGTTGTCTTTCAAAATCAATTATCCATTAAACAGTTAGCTTTGGGACACCATGCGCCAGACCGAACACCGGAACAACTAGAAAAAGCACTAGCGCGCGCCCAGAGTTGCAATCCAGGTGAAGCACAAGCATTTATCGCATACGAAGGTTATCGTTTTGCGGTAAGTTGGTAAAGGAGACAAAATGAAGCGACGCATCTTTCGAAGACTTTTAACTTGTGTGCTGTTTGTTGTGATGCTTGTTGTGGTGTTACTGCCCCTTACAGCCTTTGCGATTGAATCTCGGGCATCTGAGACGGCAACAGAGACAGATAAAGAGACAAGTGTTTTTGCTGAGTTCATCGGCATTGATGCATTGACCCAAAAGCTAGATGCCCTTTCTGGGATCGAAGGCAATTTAGAGCAAGGCAAGGCAAGGGTGGCTCTTCTCAATCAGCTCAGTGCTTTATGGCGAGAAAAAGATCCCGATAAAGCTGATGCTTACAATCAAGAGGCCCTGGTCCTTGCACAGCGCATTGATGATCCACTGGGTGTTACAGCGGCTACGCTGCAAAAGGCCTATAGCTTAATTGGCAAAGGACAATATGGGGATGGCGTCTTGTTGCTCGACTCGGTCTATAATGAACTCTCCCTGAGGGCGAGTCACTGGCTTCTCGTTTCTCAAAAGGCGATGCTAAGTGGTAAAGATGTGTATTTGGAGGCAGATGTTTCTTCGCTTTTAAAGAAGCCTTTAGCAGGTTATAACTTTTCGGATGGCAGTTTTACCAATGAGGATTTGCACTGGGCTGTGATTGCCGGGCAGTTTAAAAATGCCTATGGCTTGGTTTGGTCGCACCTTGGAGATGCCTCAAGAAGTCAACAGTCATTTGAGGAAGCCTACGCCATATACCTGGAGGTTCAGTTTCCAAGGGGCGTCGCTCAGAGTCTTCACAATCTTTCTGTGGTATTCACTGAATTGGGCGGTTATGACCGCGCTGCCAAGCTCGATTTAGATGCACTGCGTATTTTTGAAGCCTTGGGTTATGCAGATGAGATTGCAGATGTCACTTCGAATTTGGCGAGAATAAACCAACTTATTGGCAGTCCCGATGTGGCATTGGACTATTTATCAAAGGCACTAGGTGTTTACGAAGTAGCGGGTGATAAACGAGGACAGGCAATAGTCAATGGGCGCTTGGGCGATTACTTTGCAGAGCTTGGTCTTGCAGATGAGGCAATGCAGGCATTTCAGGAAGCGCTGGTGACCTTTGGTGCCTTTGACGATAAACTAAATAGCGCGGATATTCACTTAAAAATAGGAAAACTCTACGAAAGTAGCGAAGACTATGAAGGGGCAATCGCCTCGTATAATTTAGCGCGAGAGATGTATCTCGATGAAGCTGAGCGCCTTGAGTCCGAAGGCATTGAGGTTGCACAAAGCGCAAGAGAAGGGCTGGTAGTCGCTGCAAATAACAGGGGCACTGCCCATTACAATCTTGGTCAGTTTGGCGATGCGTTAGCTGCCCATCAAGAGGCCTATGCACAAGCAGAGCGATTGGCATATCGCGACGGGCTGAGTGCTGCGCTGTTCAATTTAGCACAGGACTACTCTGCACTGAATCGCTTTGAAGAGGCCAATGAAGCGATGCAATTATACATTGCTCTTAAAGATTATGTGCTTGAGGAGTCTGTGCTCGAAAAAACTCAGCAACAGCAAGTGTTGTATGATACAGAAAAAAAAGAGCGGGCTCTGGTGGCCGAGCAGGTTGCCAAGGCAGAAGAAGAGGCAAAGAGAAGGCGATGGAGTGCAGTGGCAGTGGCATCCATTTTGATGCTATCACTAATCAGCGTTCTGTTGGCATTAGTAGCAAGAGAGCGCAAACGCTCTGAAAAGTTGCTTTTAAATATCTTGCCCAAGAAGGTAGCCTCAGACCTAAAGCGCTTTGGCAAAGCGCCATCTGAGCGATTCGATGAGGTAACGGTATATTTTTCTGATGTGGTGAACTTTACAACTGCCAGTAGCACTATGGATCCAGAGTTTCTGATTAGCGAGCTCAATGAAATCTTCACCACCTTTGATGCCATTATGGAATCCCATGGCTGTGAGCGTATTAAAACCATAGGTGATGCCTATATGGCAGTTTGTGGTATGCCTATTCCAAGAGACGATCACGCTAAGCGCATGCTTGCAGCTGCCCGCGAAATACGCGAGGCACTGAAAGTCCGCAACGCTTCGAGTGCGCACCAATGGGAAATTCGCATCGGGATTCACTCTGGCAAAGTTGTGGGTGGCATTGTTGGCGTCAAGAAGTATATCTACGATGTGTTTGGAGATACTATCAACACGGCTTCGCGCATGGAAAGTAACTCAGTGCCCATGGGAATCAATGTGTCTGAGGCGACATACACCCTTTTAAAAGAAGAGAAAGACTTCACTTTTATAGATCGAGAGCCAATTGAAGTGAAAGGCAAAGGCGAAATGAAAATGTACTTTGCTGAGTAGTGTGTTTTGGGGGCGTGTTCTAGGTGGCACCTGGAAATTGGACACAGATTAGGTGCCACCTCTTGAAAATGCTGTGTTCAGCAATTCCAATATGCTTACAATTAATAGAGGGTGTCCCTTTTGGTGGTCCATTATGCACAGTATGCATAAAATTCACCTTGGGGGACACCCTCATTATTATTTGGAAATTTTGCTGAACACTGCATTTTCAAGCCAGGTTCGCAGAACCTGGGAACACGCGATAGAGGACCGAGCGGGCCTCACGAGGGGCACGAGGGTGGCACGAGGGTGGCACGAGGGTGGCACGAGGGTGGCACGAGGGT
>CALFXQ010000023.1 GCA_937958285.1 uncultured Fusibacter sp.
TGATACCTATTTTTCAACTTGCCCGTTAGCGCCTTGGGTCCGTCGTCTGAAAGTGCTTCCATTCTTGGCTCTAAAGCTTCAATTTTTGCAACCTCTTTAAAAAACTTCTTGATTTCCTTTTGCGTGAATTGCTCTTGAATCCAAGTATGCAGACCCATAACGATCTCCTTTTTAAAATTATTAAGGCTTCTGTTTGTCTTAGTATAAAAAACAGATGTGAATGCTTTATGAACAATACAAGTCAAAATCTCATGCCTAAGGCATGAGACTCAAACAATTAATAGCGGCGGGCGCGATATTTATGCATCCGGCCGTAAGAGCGATAAGCCACCATGGTATATTGAATGTACCAAGCGACGCCAATGCCAATTAAAAGGTCAGGCACACCTACTGCGATAGAAAAAGGATAATAGCTAGGCATTATGAACACTTTGCCCAGAAAACGCGTCCAATGAGTAGAATCGGCAAATAGCGCGTAATTGGAAATTTCACCGGCCTCGATGGCTAGGCGCATTTGAACGAGTCGGGCAGATGTGACTTCTAACAACCTTATTGGCATACGCCATTGGTTAAAAAATAAAACCACTAGCTGCAGTCCTGTGCCCACTATCACCAAGGGAATACCTTGCTCTTTAAAATTCACAACAACTACGATAAAGGCAATTACGACCCCCGCTAGCGTAAAGTAAACCGCATAATCAGAAATCCACTGGAAGTGAAGGAAAAAAGGAATCATCTGAATGAGAAGGCCCAACAATATAAAGGAGATCCCCCTTAAATGGAGATGTTCGAGTTGACTGAGCCTTCCGCCCCTCAACAGACCGATTAAGATGCCAAACAAAACCGCTTCAAGCCACATATAGACCGCCTTTAAAGGGTAACACAAACGAACGACTTACCAACAGATCAACATACAGACAGATCAATACCTATCTCTCAATGGGGATGACGACTTTAAAGGTGTTCTTTTGCAAATCGTAATCGCAACCAATACTACCCGCCAGGTGATTTTCGATGATCTTTCTTACTAAATGGAGCTCTAAGCCCTCTACCTGAGACATATCTTGATTGATCATCTTGGCGAACATCTCGTCTATCACATCGGATTCAAGCTTATCGCCGTTGTCTCTGTAAGTTAAAAAGACTTGTTGATCCACCTGCTCGACAATAATTTCGATGCGGCCATTTCTGATATTTTGGAAGCTAAACTGCAAGGAATGCATAATCATGTTGTTGATCACTTGCTCAAAGAGCTGTTTATCCGTAGAGATTTCGATGGATTTTGGACAATCAATCTCGATGACGTGTTTTGTATTCTTGAAAAATTGCTTAAGCTTGAGCACTGCTTCTTCGAGAATGGTGCGCATTGCATACTTTTGGACGCTTAAGTGTTCTACAGGTGTAAGGTAGCTCTTGTAGAGCTTGACTCTGTCTTTTAATAGCTCTAGGCCATTCACCGTCTGATGTACTTTTGTCTTAGCTTGCTTTAAGTAATTTTCGAGGTCGGATTTGTTCATGGCTTGATGGTTGAATTTGTCTGAAATAATTTCTAGCTCTTTGTCGTGATCGAGCAGTTGACGCTTTGTGGCCAGTGTATAGTGTTCTGCCATGCGCTCAAGTACTTCAGCCAGCACCTCTACAGATACATCTTCTTGCTTTTCTAGTGTTTCATGTAAAAGCTGGAATTTTGTCTTCATGTCATCTAGTTCTAGATGGAGCTGTCGGTTCACTTGCTTAATATCTTCATAATCGGCTTTTAACTGCTGACTGTGGCTCATTTCTTCGTTAATGCGTTGCTGCATCGCAATTTGAACCTTTTCGACTTCTTGTGCAGCATCGATGGCCGACTTGCCATTTTTTGCTTTTCCAGCCGCTTTTTTATCTTCAATGTCGCTCGCCCTCGATTTATCTGCAGCAGGCTCTTCGAAGTGAATCATAGGCATCTCTTGAACCGGTCTTGTGGAACCAATATAGCCTTCACCATACTTCTTGTCTTGAAAGCGACGCATCACCACATCGCCTTGCTTAACAAGGCCTGCTTTTGTTTTATAGTCGAAAATAGCTTGAATCCGATTTTTATCTCTATAGAGGCGCTGGGCCTTCTCTTCAAAATCTTGATAGGATTCACTCACCATCATTGTAATTGCACGTTTTCCAACTAAATCTTCGGCCTCGTAGCCCAAAAATTCTTTTGCCGATGGCGATAGATACTTAATCTCGCCATCGAGGGAAATAAACCAAACCATATCGACGAGGTTTTCAAAGAGCTTGTTGACAGGGGATTCGACCGTTCTTACAACGGGCTTTGGTGGCTCCTGTTGTTTTACGGGTTCTACAACTTTACCGGGCTTGCCCTTTTTACGCGGTTCTTGTTGATCGTGAATGCGCCCTTGTGTAATGTAGTAGTTTCTGCGCTGAGCATAGTCGAGCCAATAGCCGCCACCCGCGCTTAACAGCAATCCCATTAAAGCGATAAGCGCCCCTGCGATCTTTTCTGAGAGTAAAAAGGAGCTCGAAGAAAACAAGAAAAAGAAATAGCCCAACCACACTGTAGAAAGTGTGAGGGAGGTAATCACAAAGGTACTGCGCATCCACATATAGCCATAGATTGAAAACAGAACAATCCCTAAATGATAGAGTTTAACCGCCTCAATGGGCGCATTAAAGAGAATGGTCACATGCCCCATACCTGCCACAAACAGCAATACAGAGGTCATTGGGATAAGGTATTTCTTTCCCGCATTAAGATAACTGACCACAAATGCAAGCAATGTCAGTGGGATAAAAAACGCAAAGCGAAAGAACCATGTGAGTCCTTGAACCTCTGGCATTACGAGCAGATCTGCAAAGGCGAAAACCAAATATAAAATGACGCCAATCGCCATACCTAGACGCTTCTGACCTAGCTCTTTATTGAGACGACTCTCCCAATATATCTTTTCTTCTTGTCCTTTAAACATCAAGGTTAAAGGGTTTAAGTGCATCTCCTGCAAAGGTGTTGGAAATATCGATAAGAAATCGGTTTTTAAACTCATAACACATCCCTTTCTGCTTAATGGTATCTCTTTCTATTATAGTTTGCTTTCATACAATTGTTAAGGTTTAATAATGCTTTCGGGCAAAAACATATGCATTTCTTTTAGGAAAGCGTTATAGTCTTTACTATTGCGTATTAATCTATGTGGGTTCCAGTGCCTTGGAAACTCTTTTAGGTATCTTCTTTCGCCAAAGCGCTTGCATATGAGCATCAGTGTCCCTTTATCTTCTTCTGTGCGAATTAAACGCCCACCGGCCTGATAAACCTTGTTTAGACCTGGATAAGTGTAGGCAAAGTCAAAACCCGATTCACCTTGAGCGTCGTAGAAAGCGCACATCAATTGACGTTCGCGGGTAACCGTTGGCATACCCACGCCTACAATCACAACACCTGTAAGTCTGTCCCCTCTTAAGTCGATGCCCTCAGAAAACGCGCCCCCTAAAACCACCATGCCCACACGGGTTCTCTTTGGCGAAGGTTCAAACGCCTCTAAAAATGACTCTCTGTCTCGCTCCGACATCATTTGCTGTTGAACGCTCAAATCCACATCTGTAAGCATTGGCTCTAGGGCTTGGGCAAGCATTTCGGTATAAGCATAAGATGGGCAAAACACAAAGTAATTTCCTATACCCACTTGAATGTAATCTCGAATGTCGCTGGCGATTCCATTTAGCGACGCTGCACGGTCCTTTTGGTATGTGGAATGCTGAAGGTTAAGCCCCAGCAGACGGTTTTTTACATCGAAAGGGCTACCAACCTGAAGGCGCTTGCTTTCTCTATGTCCAAGCACGGATTGATAAAAGGAAAAAGGAGAAAGCGTAGCAGAGAATGCTATGACAGAGCGCACCTTTTCGTAGTTCATCATCAATAACTTGGATGGGTCTAGGCACCTTAAAATCACATGCTCTTGATCGGTATCTACCATAAATACAAAATGATCATCGTAGTACTCCATAAGGCGATTGAGTCTGTGCAATTCAAAATAGTGATTCACGCAAGCATCTTGGGTTGAGATACCTGTAAAACGCCCTTGATCAGAAAAATACAACATAAGGCTGTTAATCGCATTCAACAACTTCAAGTCGAGTCCTTCTATGCGACCCATTTCGTCTCCAAGTAAAATACTCTCCTTTAATACCCTTTTGTACTTTCTCAGTTGCTTGAGGTAGTCTTCATCACACGCTTTTGCAGCTTTAATTGCAAGCTCTGTGGCTTCAATGGTCAAGATAGCGGTATACATATCTCTTGAACGCTCATAGAGATTATGCGCCTCATCAATTAATACAACTGCACTTGAAGGCTCCATAAAATGCCTCTTGAGTTGCACAAAGGGATCGAGATAGTAATTGTAATCGCCAATAATGACTTGGGCGAAATCCGTTAGGTCGAGGGCCAGTTCGAATGGGCACACCACACCGTCTTCAGCAACGGCCTTTATGCGCTCGGGATCGTAATGACCACCCTCTAAAAGCATCTCGAAGAGCACCTCATTGACGCGGTCAAAATGACCTCTAGCGTACGGGCACACATCTGGCTGACATTTAAAGAGATCGTTGAGACACATTTTTTCTTTGGCCTGCAATCCCACTGTGATTAGCTTTACACCTTGCTCTTCGAGTTGTGCCATGGCATCTAGGGCCACGCGTCGATGAATAGTCTTGGATGTGAGGTAGAAAATTCGAGATGTTATGCCGCGCCCAAGGGCTTTTAGTGCTGGAAATAGCGTCGACAAGGTCTTGCCAATACCTGTGGGCGCTTCTGCTATTAAGTGATGTCCTTCGCGGATCGATTGAAAGCACGCTTTTGCCAGAGTGTCTTGTCCCGCTCTAAACTGCTTGTATGGAAACTGAACGTCATTAGCCGAACGCTCTGCCAAATCGATAATGATGGCCTCTTGCACCACCCATTTGCGATATTTTGACAGCGCATCTTCGAGAAAATCATTGAGCTGTGTCTTTTCGCAGTATCTTTGAAAGATTCTAGTGTCTTCGTTTCGCAAACTGTAATATGTGAGCTGTATGGTCACGCCATCTGCCTCGTGATCGACGAGATAAATGGCTCCATACAGCATGGCTTGCGCCCAATGCAAAAAAGAATGTGATTCTTCGAGATCGTCAACAGAGCCAAAAACCGACTTGATCTCATCTATTACCACACCCTGTTCGTCGTCCTTTACACCATCCATGCGTCCGCTGAGAACCAATGTGATATTCTGTGCAATGGGGGCTTGATATTTAAGAGCGACTTCCTTTTGAAAACCTATGTATTTTGATTGCACCAACTGATGAATGCGCTGACCCTCTTGAGGTGTGACGCCGCTTCTTAGCGATGCATCGATGTCGCCCTCGCGATAGATAAATTCCACCAGTGAGCGAATTGCCATTCGAATCTGTCTCATAATAACCTCACTATGCTCCGTTATTATATCACAATCGCTATATCAGGTGACCTAGGTATCTCGAATTCCCAAATAAATCAAACCGCCACCCCAAAAAATGGAGGCGGCGGTCAATCGATTGTGTCTTTTATTCGTCATTTTTAGGCGCATCAAAAGCATACTTGTCCATGCGTCTTAAAATGGACCGCGAGTAGCTGGTTTGATACGTTTGGTGTGTCTGAAAATAAGATGCTAGTTTAACAGATCCGCGATTGTATTCCGATAAAACGCGGTGATCATTATCGCCATACTTCTTCTCTAAGTCCGAGATATAGCGAATTGCCAGTCCCAAATTGTATTCGGGCTCAAAGATGTCCTTTGGATTATATTCTAAACCCAGTTCTTCACCATAGCTTCTTGCCAACCACTTTTCTGTGGAGGGAATAATCTGCATATAACCTCTATCGCGAGAACTCCCCACAGCATGCTGATTAAATCTGCTTTCTACTTCAATAATCGACAAAACCAATGCCGGATCAACACTGTAAGCCTCACAGTAGTGAACCAAGTAAACAGAGGATTCAAAACTCAGCGGTGTTTCTTCGTAAATTTTAATAGCGCCCGCTATCTGCTCTGGCGTATACTGTGCTTGATCTCTTTTAGATAAGGCCCAAGCCATTAAGTTATGTCTCACAACTTCTGGTACGCGCACTTCAAAATCAATGGATGTATCCACTTGAATCCCTTGTTGAGCTGGTGCTTCTAAAACCATCTTTGGGTCCGAGATTATCGGTTGCTCGGAAATTTTAATTTGTTCATCTTCTAGTCGTTGACCACTTGCCCCAATGGCAAATAAGAGTACTACGACCACCAATAGTCCTAAAAGACGCTTTGATGTCGCTGTTATCCTTGTCATTCACGTCACTCCTTTCGAACAAGAAAAAAGACAAGGCCGAAGCCTTATCTCCCTGACATGATATATGGGGTCAAAATCATAAACAAGTAAAATCGAGCAAGTGTAATATATCTGAATATTCAGAATTGAAATTTTACTATTTTGATATATTTTTGACTTGCACACAGGTACTCGAACCAGTAGGTTATGCATAGTCACGCATAATCATTCGCCTCTAGAATATCGAAAGCTTAATAATTATTAAGATTTCGCCTTAAACGGCATGCATTACGCCCTACTTGCTTTGATTTTTCAGTAAAGCCTTAGCAGATTCAGGCAAGGGCGGGATTGATAGGCCTTCTGTATAGGTTAATAATTTTTCTAGCTCGCTAATCAAACCAGGCAATGCCTCTTTGGCAACACCCTCGCGTACTTGATTCTCCAAGTCTAAAATAATATCAAAACTAGGCTTCTCGAGTGCGCGTCCCGCTTCTGTTAAACATACCACTCTACTGCGTCCGTCTTCGTCTTTTTTTTCCTTTGTAATGTATCCCTTGCGTTCTAGGGTAGCCAGTATACCTGTGAGCGACGCCGGTTTAATCAGCGTGTCTTTAAGAATACAGTTTTGCGTTCTAGCATCTCTTTCCCATAGACAGCTCAAGATGCGAAACTGCGAATAAGTCAATCCAATTTGCTCTAACATTGTATTGTGGCGATGCGTGAACCGCTTAGACAAATTCTGCACATAATACCCAATAAAATTCCCATAATCTATACTCATCGCATCCCCCTAGTTCTTCCTATAAATATCTTTGAGCTTATATCTTTTTATGGTGATTCTACACGCAAACCTTGACCTTTTAAATAGGCAATTTCGTAATATATCATAAATGGCAACCAATCTGAGTGGTAGAAACGATCTCGATAATCTCGAATCTGCATGCGCGTCAAAGTCAAACGTGACGCTTTCGACAGCATGAGAATTTCCGATTCCAGCCACGAGACGATCGCCTTGTCTGCCGCCGACTCCAATGCAAAGTAGAGCGCCTCTTCAGACCAAGTGCTTTTCTCTTTTACAATTAAAGTGACCTCATCTATCATTTTTGCATGAACCTCTGCCACAATCAATCCCGAAAGCTTCATCGTCAACTCGCGCTCAAAGTCGGACTCAGAAACCGTGCTCTCTGGTACTATCGTGGTGGTTGCCTCATTGTCATTCGCCTGATTCTTTTGCTCGTTTAAGCGGTCCCCATTAGAGAGCGCAAAAAACAAAATTGCAAGCACACCTGCAATTGCAATGGCAAAACCCGCTATCGCCAGAATATGTGCTACCCTTACTGGGTTTCCTTTTGGGTTTCCTTTTGGGTTTCCTTTTGGGTTTCCTTTTGGGTTTCTCTCGGATTGTTGCGACATATCTTATCCTTTATGTGAGGGTTGTTACAATTGTCATGATGCCCGCTAAACACATCAAGACCAACGAAACCCTTCTAAACAGATCTTCAGGCATCCACGAAGCCACCTTGCCGCCTAGCAATATTCCAATAATCATGCCTGGAAGCGCCCACAAGCTCATCGATAGCAATGGGCCATTTAGCACGCCACTCATTAAAAACCCTGGCAAGCTGAGAAGATTCATCGCTGTAAAAAACGCCGTGAGATTGGCTCTAAATGTTTGTTTCTCAACGCCTTGGTTCGACAAAAACAGCACCAGTGGCGGACCACTGAGAGACAACGACCCCTGCATAATACCCGCCACAAAACCCAGTGGCAAGTAATAGCGCTTTGGCGATTTAAGTATAAACTTCTTTCCGCTTAGCAGCACTAACGATACTGCGACAATCACAAAACCCGCAGCTAATTTTAGCGTATATCCCGAAACGATATTTAAAAGCAAAATACCTACGGGAATGCCCACTACACCACCCACTAACAACATACCAATCAGGCGAATCGCCACATGCCGATAAAGGGAATAGAGCATCATCACATTTAGAACAAGACTGCAGATCACCAGTAGCGGCACTATTTCTCGCATGGGCATCCAAAGTGCAAGCAAAGGCAGCGCAATCAACGAAAAGCCGAAACTCGTCACCCCCTGCACAAATGCAGAAATTGCAATGACAATCATTAAAAAGACAAACATTCCAATCCCCTTTTCGCAATAAATTCGTTTTTCCCTGCAACAGCATATCACAACTTGCAGGTTGTTTCAACGAAGGCCCTGTTAATCCTCGAAAAGCAAAAAAGCCGAGGCATCTCGACTTTTTGCGCAATTTCTGACATTTATTAAATTTTATACCGTTTCAATTCGCCCTTCAAGCTCTTACTTAGACCTTCGAGTTCGTTGATATACTCTTTAAAATCGCCAAGTTGATCGCTAAACTCCGTAACATTTGCACTCATTTCTTGTGCAGATGCAGAATTTTCTTCGGCGATGGCGGCCAAGGTATGCATATTCTCGAAAACTTTCGTGATTTTTTCAGTCTCTGTGGCTAAGCGCTCCGAGATTTCAGCGATGCCCTCGGCCACTTCTTTAATGCGCGTTGTGGCGCTTTGATTTGCTTTGGATACATCGCCAAGGGTTGTATTGCTCGACTCAAGATTTGAGTACTGCATGGACACTTGACCGATAATATGATTAACATCCGAAACAAACACATTTAGGTTCGCGTTGATGGTACTTACAGCCTGCTTGGAGTTTTCTGCTAGTTGTCGCACTTCGTCGGCGACCACTGCAAAGCTCCTGCCATGTTCTCCAGCTCTCGCCGCTTCAATCGAAGCATTTAGTGCGAGTAAGTTGGTTTGCTCAGCAATTGCTTCTACAGCGGAAACAATTTGAATAATATCTTTGACTTTGCTCGCCAACTGCTGACCTTGCGTGTTCACCTGTGAAAAGCTCTCTTTTACGTTATTGAGATTGTCGGTGACCGCTCTTAAATCTCCAAATGAAATCTCAATATTGCCAACGGCCTCCTCGAGCAATACTTTGCGCTCAATCTCTTCTTTTGAGAGGAAGTTAAGTGTAGAAATATTGTCGTTTAATATGGAAACAGACCGTTCTGTTTCTTCTGCCTGATGGGCTGCACCTTCTGCCACTTCTTGAACAGCTTGGGCAATCGTCTCAGAAACACCGCCAAGCTTTTCTACAACGGTCTTGAACTTTAAATTAAAGTTGTAAATGTCGTCCATGCCGCCTTTAAACATAATAAAATCGGACTTCATTTGATCTTTGATCTTTGACACCTTCTTAAAAGAGCGCTCGTAATGATCGCCTGTCTTCACATAGAGATTTCTATCGAATTGCAAGGCACCTAGTGCTTCTAATTCATCGATTAACCCTTCTTGCGGTTTGTGAATAAAATGAGAGATAATACTCGTAACCACAATCGCCACGACACCCAAAACAAGGGCCACCAAATAACTTGGCAGAGCATGGGTGAGATATGCAGTCAAGGCCACCACTATACCAGTTGGTATGGCAACTTTTAGCGACACCGAACGCACAAAGCCGACGGATAAGAGCTTTGATAGGGTATACTTTTTGACAATGCGGTCGCCCTTTTCTGTGTTTACTAAGACGCGTAAAACATATGTTCCATCTGCCTCTTTGCTTTTCTCGAGAATTTCTGTGGTTATTTTTTCGTTAAAAAATGAGGAACAACCCTCTAGTAGTCCCAAGAAATAATCGTACATGCCCCTCTTAGAACGATAGGTTAAAATAAA
>CALFXQ010000024.1 GCA_937958285.1 uncultured Fusibacter sp.
GAATACATTTTTAAGCATAAATTAGACAATTTCATTTTGAATTTGCACTAAATCCATTTTTAGCAATTATACTTATTTTAGGAGGATATCTATGAGAAAACTTTCAAAAGAGCGTCAAGCTACTTACTACATAGGCAATGTAGTATCCATTATCGGTTTTATTGTGTTTTTAAGTTTCTTCTTTCAAGTGGTGGGGGGATTCGGCTCCTCGCCAATGCCTAGTGGCTTTAGTTCACATGGTAAGCCAGGTTACTCTGTCACTATCGATGGTGAGGATCTCGTGGTCATGGACGCTAACACACCCCTTTCACCCTTTATTCCCCTTCAAAGAGGACCGAATTTTGGAACCCCAATTATCGGGATGATTCTGATTGTTTCCGGGCAATTTATCGCCAACATTGGGAAAAGTGGATTAGCAGGCTCTGGTCTTATATTAGACCCAGAGCAAGCGCGTGAAGATCTACAGCCCTTTAATGTGGCCAAAGGGCAAATGCTCAACGACACTTTAGAAGAAGTACAAGCCATAAAAAACTTCAACGCATCCATCAATCACCGTGTAGCCGACCAAAAGCCCAGCCCACCGCTCATCAAAGTGCGCTGTAATAGCTGTAAAGCGCTAAACGACGAGTCTTCTAAGTTTTGTAGTCAATGCGGCATTCAATTGGTGTAGTGAATTTAATCAACATCGCCTCTCACCCATCTAAGGAGAAAATCTAATGTGGACCAGAACCCAACTAAAATCCAATGCCAAGGTCTTTCTTAAAAAATTCTACTGGCAAGCCTTTATCGTAGCCCTTATTGTCACCATCTTGTCGAGCGTATTAGCGGGAAGCGCGCCGAATCAAAATGGTCTACAGTTTTCATTGTTTCCAAAGTACACTCACAGCGAAATCATTGTGAACAACGACGGTCAAGGAATCTTTAACTTTAGTAAAACCCCTGAGGCTCAAAGCATCGTTTCAGAAAACATTTTTGTCGATTCCGGCTTTTTAAGTACGATGAAGCCCCTTATGCCAAACGGCCTCTCAGCTGTTTTACAGTTCTTTAGCATCACCATGTTCGCCTTGGTAATGCTCTCTATTCTCTTAACCTTTAGCCTGCTAGAACCACTTTCTTTAGGTGCAAAAAAATTCTTTGTAGAAGGCGCTCGTGAAGACCGCGCGAGCTTTAACCACCTCGGCTATGCCTTTAGAAAAGACTATTACTTTAACGTGGTCATGGTACTTGCCTATCGCGCCCTTATAAACGGCTTTTTCTATCTACTCTTGATTATCCCAGGTATTGTGAAGACTTATGCTTACTCTATGGTCCCCTATCTGCTAGCAGATGACCCCACCCTAAGTCCCTCTAAGGCACTAGAAATTAGCGACGCCATGACCAATGGCCACAAATGGGAAATGTTCATCTTAGATTTATCCTTTATTCTGTGGAATATGCTGAACTTTGTGACCTTTGGCCTAGCACAGTACTTTGTAGAACCCTATAAAATGGCTACATGGGCGCAGCTTTATTTGATTTTAAAGCCTATCACACCCGCCTATGAATTGGATTTTGAGATCAAAGAATAGCATGACTTGTTCACCAGTAAAAAACCCCTTTACATTCTGATTATTAGAATGTAAAGGGGTTTAGTCTTTTGTAGATTATGCTCTTGATGCTTCAAATTGGCGAAGAAGCTCTACAAAGAGTTTTGGAATCTTTGCCATGTTCTCTGGGGTTTCAACAAATGAAATGCGGAACTGCGTGCTTCCAGGATTTTTTTCGCCTGCTTTAATGTCGTAGAAGCCCTTCATTGGCGCGACTAAAAGTGTGGTTTCTACGCCATCTATTGAGACTTTACCTTCGCCTGCGCAGTAGAGTACGAAGTCGATGGCGTCGAATCCAGGTTTTACCACATTGCGCACATCGATAACTGAATAGATCGAAGCGTCTGGACTAGAAACGATCAGCCCTGGTTCTTCAGCCTTTAAGCCGTTATATACCATCATAATTTGCTGCTTGTAGTACTCGCGGATATACACGCACCACCCAGCAATTTCTTCTTTTGTTTCGTGAGCAAGGCCGCCGAAGATGTACTGGCCAATGGCATTAGCACACAAGTTTGCAGTGTATTCTGCAACAGAACGATTGTGGAAGTCCGCATTGTCTGTAATGACAGCGCCAATTCTGAGACCACAAGCATTCCAAACCTTTGAAGCAGTTTCTATGCTGATGCGTCTGCCCTCGATACCTGGAACCTCTTTGTCTGTGATACCCCAAATAGAAACCAGCTTAAGATCTGGATCGTAATAGAGTTCGCGGTAAGCTTCGTCGCTGATAAACCAGAGATTGTACTTTACACAAAGGCGTGCAAGTTCGTGCATGGTCTGGTAGTCGTACAACTGACCAGTTGGGTTATCGTATGGAATAACCAATAAAGCGCCAGGATTATGGGCTTGAATATTGGCTTCAATTTCTTCGATACTCGGCAAAGAGAACTTGCCCTCTTCAGTGAGCTGGCGCTTGACTGTAGCTGTTTTTCTGCCAATGCGCTCTGCAAATGAAATGTAGTTTGTATATGCAGGGTCGATCATCATCAGTGGTTTTTCGTCTGTGCCTGCAGGTCCGCAAACGCCAACAAGCAGCAATTCCATACCTGCAGAACCACCATCTGTCACTTGGACGAACAACTTATCTGTTTCGAAGCCTTCGCAGTCTAAGATGTGCTTAAATGCCTGTTGACTCTCTGCTGTACCTGCAGTTGCCGTATAGCGCACAACGCCGTCTTTAAAAGGACTCGTTGGGGCATCGAGGGCGAACATACGCTTTTGCATAGCTGGGTTTGTTGGCAATGAAACGTTGCCAATACCTACATTGATAACCGCTTGAGGCTTAACTTTGCGTTCTTCGTACTTCATTTGCGCCAAGCGCACATCGGATGGCTTTCTGGACTCGAAATGAGCCGACATTACTGGTTTAGACATAGCTAGCTCCTTTTTTGGCATTTAACATTCACACAATTAAGTTGTTCAATCTTGCATACAGTATTCTTTATACGTCAATTGAATTCATCACCCTCATTGTATCATCAAGTCGATAAAATTTCATGTTTTTTTCTATAAACATTCAGCAAGTTAATAGTTGAAATCACTCAGTAGAAACGTTTTCCAAAAACGCAATCACACATCGATTTAAATCGCATGCTCACTGTGAATTCTTGCATCTTTGGTAGCATGGGTTACCGCACTTTAAAAGCTCTTGTGTTATGATGAGTAAGAATAGCACTTAGGCGCATACGTGTGACTTTTCCAACACGACTCACATATAAAGGAGCATGCAATGTTCTACGAACAAATGGCCGCACACTACCAATGGATCTTTCCCGCAATGCCAAAGGTCCCATTTTTACTGAAACACTTTGCCCATCACCCTCTGCTCCTAGACATTGGCTGTTCCGACGGTCGAGTTGCCCAAGGGCTAAACGAAAAGGGCCACTCGGTTATTGGCATCGACCTCAGTGAAACCATGATTCAAGTGGCAAAGACATTGCCTAGTACCTCAGCACTTCACTTTCTGCAACTCGACATGCTAAAGACACCAGACCACTTTGGTGGAGAAAGTGCCGATGGCATCTATTGTATTGGCAACACCTTTGTGCACCTGCCGGACTTAACCGCCATGGAAGAGGCTATTAGCGGTTTTTATAAGACCTTAAAACCTGGTGGTCGCTTAATTGTGCAAATTCTAAACTACGCCTGGTACCTGGATAATCGTCCGAGAAATCTGCCTCTAATCGACAATGAAATCGTTCGATTTGAACGTTTCTACAGCTATCTGTGGGGTGGCCCAGATGCCACTTGTACAGGCGTCGACTTTTCTACCACCCTCACCATTAAAGCCACTGGCGAGATGTATTCCGGCACCACGCGCCTCTTCCCACTAGAAAAAAAAGACCTCGAGGCACTGGCGCTCAAGGTAGGCTTTGAAGCATTAGAGTGGTATGGCGATTACACGGGCGCTGGCTATTCACCAAACTCGACAACGCTGTTATTAGTGGCAGATAAGCCTTCTAGCACCATCATTAAAAATCCAGAAAAATGAGCCATGGTAGGTGAAAGAGAGGCATCGACTTGCTTTGCAAGCCAGCACATTCTACCGTTATAGGTTTGGTAAAACTCGTAGTTTGGCTTTGTGGGATATTTGAGGTCCTCAAAGTCGAAGTAGGCGATAACGCCCTTAACGGTAGTGGGTTTAACCAGCAAGTTTTCTTCGGGTTCGCAGTAACAAAGAAATGCGGTTAAGACTGGCCACTTGGCGATGCCATAAGGGGTGAGCAGTTCTTGGAGCATTGTAAATCCCATCGCTCTTTGACCATGGAGCAGTTCCCACAAACCCAGCGCAAAGCGCTGGGTTTCTTCGTGGCTAAAGCTGTTTAACGCATCTCTAAACTTTGGTTTTTCAAAGAGTGAAACCATAGAAGACTTGTTGATTAACTGAATGGCAGTCGCCTTGATTTCAAGAGCCCTCTCAGGTAGGCGTCCTTGTTCCATCTGCGATAAGTGCGCTTTTGCGTAAGCCACAATGGCGCTCATTTTATGCCGCTTGGCGAGGGCTGAGAGTGCTGGGTCTTCAAAACCCTCGGGGTATTGTTTTAAAAAGGCCTTTGCAGCTGCTTGAACCTTTTTTTGGGCCCGAATGCGCTGTGAATCGTCTTTCCAAAGGGCGGATTTTACATATTTAGTGTTCGTCATCCTTATCTCCATAATCTTCTGATATGCTCAAAAAGAGTTGGTGATTCTCGATAAATAAGCGCCCTAATTCTGGATCGAAATGACTGCCTACACCGCTGCGAATCACCTCGAGGGCTTCTTCGTGGGTAAAGGCACGCTTATAAGGACGCTCTGATATAAGGGCATCGAATACATCTAGAATGGCCACGATTCTCGCCTCAAAGGGAATATCAGCACCCGATAACCCCATTGGATAACCGCTACCATCCCATTTTTCGTGGTGATAATAGGCAATGGACTTTGCCAAAGATAAAAAGGATTCGGTACCCAAAATGGTCTCGGCAATCGAAAGTGCATCTCTTCCAATGCGGGTGTGTTTTTTTATACTTTCGAATTCTTCCGCCGTTAGTTTTGCAGGCTTATTTAATATTAAATCGGATATCCCCACTTTACCAATATCGTGAAGGGATGAAGATTTCGATAAGTCCCTTACAAACCCTTCTGTAAGCAGATGTGTAAACGCGTTGTTTTCCTTTAAAACCGCACAAAACATCTCCACGTATTTAACCATGCGCAGAATGTGTTTGCCTGTGACTTGGTCTCTGTATTCAGCAAGGGAGGCCAAAGCGTAAATACTGGCTTCTTGGGTATCGCGCAAGGCGTATTTAGTGGCCTCAAGCTCATGGCTGAGTTGTTGTGTCTGATCTTTTAACTGCTCCACTTCCATATGAATGTGTTCC
>CALFXQ010000025.1 GCA_937958285.1 uncultured Fusibacter sp.
AAAGTGATTTGCCTTTCGGCATTCTTTTGATGGAGAATTGGCATGGATATATTGTACTTAAAGGCACCATAAGTATAAGAGACGATAGCAATCATCAGATAGATATCGAAAACAAAAGACGAAAGGGTGATCTGTGAATAGGCGATTTCTTTGACGACTACCGCAATGGTCAATAGCGCAACACTGGTGCTCATGCGCACGAGATAGCGCCGCTGCGCATTAAAGAATCTATAAATCTCTAAAGAAAACACGATACAACCACTTAATATGCCCAGACTATTGATGATCTTAGTAAGCTGTAACAAGCCTTCTTGGCTCAGTATACGCCCTAAAACAGTAATAATAGCAATCGAAACAACCGTTACTAGAAGGCCTATAAAAAATGGTAATCCTGCTGTTCCCTTGACTTTGCTTGTGAATGTAACGCTCTCGTCAAAATGGTGCGATGTTGCCACGCCGATTAAAAAAAGCACAATGATAAACGACGTCTGAAAGTCTACAAGTTCCGCATCAAAGGCAAGCGTGCTGTTTATGCGCATAAACGAGCTCAAAAAATAAAAAACGTACAGACCCGCGAGACTAGCCGAGGCGCTCGACAAGGCGAGCATGCGCATACTTCTATAACTCACAAAGGAGTAATAAGAAGTATTGAGCAACACAAAAGTTGTTATCAACACGCCAATATGGCCCTGTCGATATAGTATTTCAAACACTTTAGGACTAAACATATTGAATATGGCATCTCTATACACTACATAGAGCACCAATACTATAATGTTAAGTGTTAAAATTAACATCATTTCAATGATTAATAGCTTGCGCTCTTCTGGTCTTTCAAAGGGTATCTCCATGTTTCACTCCCCAGTTCACATGTCCACTCCATGATATTCTAACATATTTGTAATGGTGATTAATAGAGCAATTCAAGAAAAAACCATATTTTAGTTAATAACGTGCACTGTACCTTTAAAAAAAAAAGAAAAAGCGCTGCAAAGAGCGCTTAAATATTACTCATAAAATACATTCCCACCGATAAACTCTCTGACAATTGATGTAATAGGAATTGAAGCATCGTGTTCAAAACTCTTTACGTAACTCAAGAATTTTAACAACCGCTTCGCCTCTGCATATTCAGGCTCTAAGTCTGAAATATTAAAGAGTAGTGGCTCAATATGCTTCTTAAGTATTGCCAGCTCGTAGACCATCGCCGAGTTAAACATGGCATCGGCAGTCTCTTGATATGGGAAGATGTTTTTTTCTTCCCCTCTCCTTACAGATGGCCATAATTTAAGTGTTGTAAGGGCATTGTGGCCTCTGTACTTATTGTCTCGTACAATTCGCCTGATAAGCCTAGAATCGGTTGTAGGAATGCGATTGTGATTGTCGATATTGAGTTGTGTTAGGCATGAAATATAGATTCTAAACTTCTCTGAATCTGGAATAGCATGTGTAAGTTGTGGATTTAAACCATGAATGCCTTCGATAATGATGGGTTGATCATTGCTTATTTGCAGTGTTCTTCCCAAATATTCTCTTTTGCCCTGATGAAAATTAAACGTCGGCAGTGATACACACAAGCCATCCAAGAGTCCGTTGAGATCTTCGTTAAATTGCGCTAAGTCGACGGCCTCAATTGCCTCGAAGTCATACTTTCCTTCTTCATCAACAGGGGTAAACTCGCGATTTACAAAATAATCATCGGTAGACAGAGTTACTGGTTTTAAACCATTGGCCAACAGTTGGATGCGAAGACGATTGGCAAAGGTTGTTTTTCCCGAAGATGAAGGACCTGCTATAAGCACTAAGCGCTTGCCATGGGCAGTAATTTTATCGGCGATTTCTGCAATCTTCTTTTCGTGAAGTGCTTCAGTGATCAAAATATGCTCTTTAAGCAGATTTTCTTCTATGAGCGCATTCACATTGTGCAAGTAGCCTACGTTAAGAATGTCACCCCAACGCTCTGCCTCACGATGAATCTCTGCAATTTTAGGTTGCTCTTGAAAGGGTGGCACCACGCCCTTAGAAAAAGGTGTAGGATGCCTTAGTATCACACCACCGTCGTAGGGCGTTAGCTCAAACTCACTGAGTATGCCCGCACGGTACACCATATAGCCATAGAAATAGTCTTTAAAGTTTCCGTAGGCATACAAATTGATAAACCCTTCTGTTCTGAGCTTTAGAAGTTCAACAGTTGCCATTTGGTTTTGCTCGAGAAAAACGCGTCTCGCCGTTTCTAAATCGACCACTTGTTTCTCGAATGTTTCGTTCAATGCGATCAATTGATGCATACGCGCACCTATTAATTGCAAATCATCTTGGCTAACCGGATTTTCCTTTTTAATTTCACAGAAAAGTCCACCACTGAGTGAATGCTGAATGTCGACAGAAGCGCCGTTGAAGGTGTCTTTGACCGCACGGATAAAGACAAAAGCTAAACTTCTTTGGTAAATGCGCACGCCATCTGAGGTATTTAAGTCGACGATAGTCAATTGATTGAATGGGTTTTGTAGGGTGTCGTGTAGCTCCTTTAATTGGTTGTTGATTTTGAAGCCAACAATAATGCTATCGTGCTCTGGTTGTAG
>CALFXQ010000026.1 GCA_937958285.1 uncultured Fusibacter sp.
TTCTGAATCGCCTATAAAAACCGCGTCGCAGTATTTAAGGGCCTCTTCGGGCATAAGGCTCACCATATAGCCCCCGAGCACCACGGTTTTTCCCATGGCTTTAAAGTGCTTTGCCAAGTCGATGGTGCGGTGTACACCATGGCCCATTGAGGAGATTCCCACAATTTGAGCGTCTGTATTTAAGGGCACTTCTTCTATGGTTTCGTAGCAGAGCGCTACTTGGAAGTGCTTAGGTGTGAGTGCTGCCAAAAGCGGAAGCGCCAAGCCCACAAAGTAGAGGCGCTTTTTTTTGATGGGCTTGCCATCGGGCGCATAGGGTGTGGGTTGGATCAGCAGAATTTTTGTTCTTTCCATAATAACCTCTTAGGGCGTGCCTTTTAAAATCCGCATCAAATACTGGCCCATCACGCGATTTGCACCGATTAAGAGCTTGTAGTTTTCAATCAGTGGATAGCGAAAAAGTGCCCCGATTACGTGTTTGGGTCTTAGGGTTGTGAGGTAATAGCGCTTCACTATTTGGAAGTAAAACTGTCTGAGGCTCATATGCGTAGGCGCCATCACCGCATGGGCCATGTCGTACATATGGTAATCGGTTAGAGGCACCGTGAGCATTTCTTGGTACTTGCTAAAGACCTCGGTGCCTGGCACTGGGGTGAGGGGCTGCAAATTCACAAATTGTAGGGACTCTTGATGGATAAAGCGGCCCAGTGCCTTAAAGTCTGCTTTTGTCCAATCGAGACCGATAATAAAAGTGCCATAGCAGTCGATATTTAGCCTGCGAAGCACCTCGAGCGCCTGCCGACTGGTGGCCACCTGGGAGCCTTTGTTGTACTTGTCGAGTTCGTCGTCGAGGGCAGATTCAAGGCCCACAATAACAGCCCTTAAACCGATGGCTTTTAACCTAGTCATAAGCTCAGGATGGGCGGCAATAAAGTCGGCACGTCCATAAACTAAATAGCGTTTATTGAGCTTAAGTGCTTCTACCTTCGCAATAAAGCGCTCTAGGCGCGGTACGTCGAATAGAAAGTCGTCGTCCACAATATAAATTTCCCTTTCGGGGATGCCTAAGAGTTCCTCGACCACCGCATCGATGTCTCGCTGCACATACTGGCCTTCGGTAATTGCCTTACAAAAGCAAAAGGCACAGCGGTACGGGCAGCCATATGAGGTTTTCACAAGGGCGCATGGACGGTGAAACATATAATAGTAGTGTTTTCTATAGCGGTCCACTAAATGTCTGATGGGAAGGGGCGGTTCTAGAAAGTACTTTGGGCCACCGTGAATCGTGGCAGAAGCGCCAGGACGAGGCCTTGGATGCAGACCATCTGCAATTTCTCGTATGACCCTTAAGCCATTAGATGAGAGAATATGATCGAATTCGCCATCTAAAAAATCCTCGGGCACCACTTCGGCGTGTACGCCGCCAACGGCGATTGTCACTGTCTCGCCAAGGACTTGGCGAATCCTATGGGCATAGGCTTTTAATACGCCCACATGGGCGATATAGCCCGTTAAGGCCACAAGCTCAGGGGCTTCTTCTCTTAAAATATGTTCTAGAGTTTTTCTTTCTAAGATCATGTCGTACACCACAACCTGATGCGCGGGCATCAGCGCACCGGCCACATATAACAGCTCTAGCGGTTCTACCACCATCACATGTTGGAGGCCAATGGTGCGTGGATCTGGTTTGGGTCGAATCAGAAGGACTTTCATGGCTGTTTTCTCGCGGTGTACAAGGTAATGCTCGGCACCCCTTTGCCATTGATGCGCTGGCGGTCTAGCAAAGTGAGGGCCACATCAGTCTGGGCCAACCATCCCTTAAGGGTAGCTGGAGTGGGGTAATGGGCCTTTGAAGTGGTGAGCTTTACCAGAGAGAGGCACAGCTTATCGTAGAGGGTGGCCGTTTCAGCGTGGGCGAGAAGCAGGATGCCACCGGGCCTTAGTCGGTCGCTCATTAGGCGCAGGGCCTTTACTTGATCGGGGTAGTAGGGAAAGGCATGGGTGCAAGTGATGACGTCAAACTGTTCGGGCACTTTGTGTAGGGCGTCGATGGTATAGGGCAACACACTATGCCCCTTACGGGCTGCAAGGGTGCCAAGGTCTGAGGGTTCCACACCAAGACGCTTGCTGTTGGGCATTGCCTCGGCCACTTCGCTGAGCAGCTGACCTGTGCCACAGCTGATGTCTAAGAGCGAAAAGTCTTCTTTGCCATCGAAAAGCCCCAATAAAGTGTGGATCACTTTGCGGCGGGTGGGCGCAAGGGACACCTTTTGCACCCAAAGGCGGTCGTAAATGCCGACATAACGGTTCCAAATAGACATAAAAAACTCCTTAGATTAAGATCTAAAAACGTGAAGCTCGGGCATTTCTGGCAAGTGATAATCTACACGACTAGAAAGTTTTGCGATACACCAGTGGAGCAGCGGATTGGCATGTCGCACATACAAGCGCCTCGATTCAATTTTAAAACCAAGCTTTAATTTCATAAGCTCGGTGGTTTGCCCAAAGTCAATGTGCTTGCACCCTAGATTTATGGCGGTGCGCAGCAGATCGGCCAGCAGTGTGCTATAGGTCTTATGGGCATGAAGTGCGGTGTAGTCGAGGCCACAAAAAACAAAGTAGAAGCACTGGTCCACCACGATATACTGATAAAAGCCCAAGGCCTCACCGCTGCTGGTGTAAAGGGCCACAAGGGATGCTGGAAAGCGCTGAAAGTACTTAAGCGATGCCTTTTCTAGCGGATAGGCAGAATGCTCGTAAACCGCTTCGTAGAGGCGATATAGGCCCGGATCAAATTGCTCGGGCGCCACTTCTTTTCTAACCAAGTGCGCATCAAGGTGGGCGAGAACCTTTTGAATGCGATAGCGATAGGGGGCGCGCAGCGCCATTAGATACCCATCGAAGGTATCGAAGGCATGCCTTAGCACTGCAGTGGGCAAGGTCTCCATGGGAATAAGACCCATGCGCGTAAAGCCATGGTGCAAGGTTTCGTCATGAGGCATATTAAAGAGCACCTGTAGCCCCTTTTTTGGCGGCTTTAAGAAGGTATTAGACAGCGCCTGAAGCATGGTCTCAGCTTGTGCGCCTTTTGGAGCATAGAATCCTCCGTGAGAAACAGACAAGGGAAGCCCCATCACATCAATAGGGTAAATGAGTTTTGGCCTGTATTTGCCCACAGAAAAGTAGCTCAGCAAATTGACAGGCAAGCGGTAATAACTAAACTTAAAATCGTCGTATTCGACATATTGTGGACTACCGGGATGCTGGGATGCCATGGCTTGCCAAAGCTTGGGCTCGAACCAACTCTCAAAGCGCGCCTCAGTCATGGTGATCGATATCCATTCTATATGCGGCATAGTGTTCAGAAGGGGTGGCCCAATGCTTGGCAAAGGTATTGGAGTTAATATTCTCATCGAGTATCCAGCTGGTATACATCTGAGAAAAGTGATATTTTTTAATTTGCGCCTCGCATGCCTTCAACATAGCCAAGGGCACCCCTTTTTTTGCGTGTTCCGGCAAAACTGCCCATTCTACAATTTTAAAAGCAGAGGGCTTCGATACTGCGCCCTTTGCCATGCATTTTAAATAGGTAGCGATACTCAATGTCTCGCCAGGTCGCATCCATTCAGACCAATCGGGATACCACAGCAAAAAGCCCACTGGCTCATTTTCGTAGTAGGCAAAAATTAAAGAACCGTGCACCATAAAGTGACGCAAATCTTTAAATAGGGCCAGATCTTCGCCAGGGTGCCTTGGATAGTAAAAGTCGTGCTTGGTAAAGCAGGCATTGTTGAGCTTCGTATAAATGGCGAGATCTTGTTGGTCTAATGCAAAGCGGTGAATATTTGCGATGCGATAAGAGAGTTTACCCGCACTTCTTCGGGCGAGGCGATCCATCTGCTGATCATTCATGGGAAAGCCCGCATCCGACCATTTATAAGCATAACTTGTAACACCTTTTCTAACGAGATTTGGAAAGTCTTTGGCAAGGTGATCTAAGTGTGCTGCATAATAGGTCTTGCTATAGGGCGCGCCAAAAGTCGCCCTGTGATTTTGGCTGATAGATAGGCCCAGTCCATAATTGACATGTCCGCTTAGACCCACTGTGATGCGCCATGCACCCATGGCCTTGGCATGCTTGTTGGCCGCATGCCAGATGGCATAGGCCACATCGAGGCGGTCGGGGTACTCCATAAACAGAATCTGAAGCACCGACGGATAAGCCTTGTGAACCAAAAAACTCACCGCACCTAGGGGTTTCTCTTTTAGTCCCTCTTTAATCCAAAAGCCTTGAATCTGACAGCGCTTGGAGAACAGGCTTTGATGCTTGTAAAACTCGTCGATGACGGGGGTGATATAATCTCTAAAATTTTCATCTTGGTCATAATGCGCCTTTACAAATTGCTTGTATGCCGCTATGTCTTCCGAAAGGGCCAGTGGTTCCAGCGAAACCCCAACGGTCCACAAGTTTAACGCTTGCTCTGAACACTTGGCGCGCAATTCGTTGAGGTGCCACAAGTAGCCTAAATCTACAAACATGCGGGCCGAAACGGGGCAAATCTGCACGCAAGCATTGCATTTGGAACACTTTCCAGGGGTGGTATGGGGCGCATCTATGGGAATGCTGCGGTGCGGGCATACCTTAACGCATGCGCCACACCTAGTACAGCGTCCGTAGTCAACAGCAGGTTTAATGCGTTTAAAGTCTATTGGTTGGCCCGCTTCGTCATTGGGCTTAAGGTAATTGCGATAGGGTCGTTGTCCAAGTCCCAGACTAAAGAGGTCTAGGGATTCGCGACTGTTTTGGGCACTGCGAACAATGGCCGCAGCAAAGTCCGATAGGGCTTGGTCGTCTTGTGCGTTTGGGCGATTTTGAATGAGTTTTGGGTCGAAGCTGTGTGGTGCTACAAATGCACCCGCACCTACCACGTGAAAGCCTTGATCTGTAAGGTGATCGACCAATTCAATGAGGGCGTCGTCGTAGTGCCTGCCCCCATAAGTCACAAGGGCAACTGCCTTTTTACCCTCTCCGCGCAGGGCCTTTAGCCAAGGGAGCATTAGATTTGGCACTCTGCCTGCATACACAGGAACCCCTATCATGCATAGGGGTTCATTCGTGTACCAATCTTGCTTGGCGACATGTGCTTCAATGTGTGCAGCGAGCGCCTTCGCAACCCGCGTGGTGTTTCCAGTTGGGGATTGAACATGCAAGGATATAGAAAAGGGCTTAGATGTCATCATTCCTCCCAGTGGTAAATCGTCGTATATATCTTTTTACAAGTAGTAGGGTATGTCAATGTGAGACTGCTATGCAAAAATATGATTTTACTTCTTGTTTAGCAGTCCAGAAAGGGAAAACAGCACGACACCTAACCAGATAAACAAAAAAGCAATAAGCGCTGTTTGATCAAAATTTTCGCCAAATACAGTAATTCCTAAAATTAGCGATAGGGTGGGCGATATATACTGTAAGATGCCCATGTACTTAAGGGGCAGTCGTTTTGTCCCTTCGCTGTAAAGCAGAAGAGGTGTAGCGGTGGCAATGCCAGATAAGCCGATCAATAGCCAAAAGCTCACATGCAAATTGCCTACAATTCCTTGATTCGCCCCTTCCATTAGGGCGAGATACACCATTGCCGGCATACCCACAATAAGGGTTTCAAAGGATAGTCCAATGGTAGTATTTAGAGGCGATAATTTTTTTAATAGCCCATAACTGGCAAATGAAAAGGCTAAGATCAGTGCAATCCACGGCACTTGTCCGTATGCCAATGTCTTGATCATCACTCCAATTGCAGCTGCTACAATACCTATGGCTTGTAACCTGGTGAGCCTTTCCTTAAAAAAAATCATTCCAAATATTGTTAACACAAGGGGGTTGATATAGTACCCTAGACTAGCTTCTATCACGAAGCCTTGTGTGACACTCCAAATATATGTGAGCCAATTTACGCTGATAAATAGCGCGGCAGGTGCAATTTTAAGCCATGCCTTTGGCGATTTTACCAGCTTTAAAAAATCATTGAGTTCCTTTCGATACGCCATAATGGGCACTAAAAAGAAAAATGACCATACCACGCGATGGGCGAAAACTTGATATGGACTAAGGGCTTGTACCAACCGCCAATAAAGAGGAAGAAGTCCCCAAAGTGTAAATGAAAGGCCACCATAAATAAGCCCAATAATCGTTTGCTGTCTTGTATTTTGTGTGTTATTCATGTGGGCTCCTTTAGCTAAACTACTGGTACATTATACCACATTCAGCGTACTTTGATGTAACAAAGTCCATGTGACCACAATGTTCTCCGCGTGAGTCATCTTAAGGTGCTATAAATCGCACTTGATAGGGTGTGTTATAAATGTTAAAATATAGTAAATAGCAATCTGTTAGTTTGGGGAAAAATATGAATCATTTCAGAGTGGCAAGACATACATTTCAAATAGAACCAATTAAGCAGTTTTATGTTGAGGCAATTGGTCTGAAGGTATTGGGGGAGTTCGATCACGAGGGGTATAAAGGCATCTTTATTGGCATAGAAAATCATACCTGGCATTTAGAATTTACTCAAAGTGAAGATGCGCCCAACCATACCCCAGATGAAGATGATCTCCTTGTTTTCTATCAGGAGGATGACACTTCATATTATGCGTCTATCACAAGAATAGAGGGACTTGGTTTTACGCCTATTCCCTCAAAAAATCCGTACTGGGACCAATGGGGCAAGACCTACCTCGATCCAGATGGCTACAGAATTGTGATTTGCAATAGAACTTGGAGTAATGTATAACCAAAACACCGTTTCACAGACAAGTATTGTCTTGAGAATGAGATTGTAAATGCAATTGTGAATTAATGTAAAATTAGGAGAATCATAATGAGCGAAAAAACTAAAGTTAATATTGTTTACATCATTACATTTACTTTGATTTTATCTAATGCACATATTTTTAATGGTTCATCTCTTATCGAGATGATTTTAAGAGCATTTGATATAACCACATTTTATTCTCAAGGCGATACGGCTGGATTCTATTACCCAACAATTGCAGTGCTATTTATTGGTTTAATGCTTTGGATTTACTTACGTAAATCTGTTCCGAAAAGCAAATTTTCAAGAGATTATTTTTATTATTGTCTGAGCATGATGCTAATTATATCTTTAGTAAACCATTGGATTCACTCGATATCGATATAGGGGTGTAATGATGAATGGCGCTTATAAAAAGAGAATACTTGTGTCCATATTGATAATGCTGTCATTTGTCGCAGCGCTTCAATGCTATAAGGTTATAACCTTGCAAAACCAACTCACACAATCAAATGAAGATTATATAGAAGACTTCAATAGTCTTGTGGGTACAGTTGAGCAGACCCATCCGGCTTTTGAAATTGGAAGTTTAACAAAAGATTACCAAGGGCAAAAGAATGCAATTTTGCGTCAAATCTCGGTAATGACCAATCCAGAAGACTTTTCGCTCTTGGTCAGTCGCTATCTCACACTCCTTAACGACAATCACACGAGACTCTTACAGCCAATAATCGAGGACCGTTATTTTTTAGCAATTAAACCAGAGTGCCATGCTAAAGATGGCCAATTGTATTTAACGCATGAGAATAACCCTCAAGTAACTGAGAAAATAATATCGATTGGTGGTATTTCTATAGAGAATGTGTATAACACAATTGACCGATACCTGCCTGCGGAAAATCAAACTGCGCGAGATTATAACCATAATCTGTTTGCCACGAATAGAGAGCTTTTAAGGCTATCTGGCTGTGTTATTGAGAATCATTCATCTTTTGGGGACGAGAAAATCTCAACAAAAGTTGCTTTTTCTCGGGTTGGGGATCTAGCTGGCGAACACGTAGTAAGGGAAGTGCCGTTTTCAGTGCAAAGCCTTGGCAGTTTCAAGCCTTCAATGGATCAAATTTCGTCTAAAAAACTGGGTGATATCTATTATATAGATATGAATTTGTGTTTTGACAATTCAAAAATGGGTCATGAAATAGAGAAGCTTAAGGCTGCAATAGACTCCGGTATTTATAAAATCATTATCGATGTTCGGGATAATTCCGGTGGCAATTCAGAAGTCTGTAGAAAGATTCTCAGTGCTATGGGCATGGAAATTCCAATAGTAGGGGAATATGTGCGGTATTCACCTCTGGCACATGCTGCAAATGCGGACTATCCTATAACTGGAAGTTCGACAGTTGAAGCTCGCATCAATGCTGCGATTCCAAATTCCAAGATTCAACTTGTTGTGCTTATGAATGTCAACACACATAGCTCAGCTCTATGGCTACCGGTATATGTGCAAGACGGTAAGCTAGGTACGATTGTGGGGCAGCCAAGTATTAATGCGCCAAGTCATTTTGGCGATATTCTTAAGTACCTGCTCCCCAATAGTAAGATGGATGTGAGCATTTCTCACAAATACTTCTCACGGCCTAATCCAATGGCGAATCAGAAGATGTTGATACCCGATTATATTCCAGAGACCGGTATTGATAGTTTGGAGTTCGCATTGACGCATTTAGCGGGTAAATAGATATCAATTATGAAATGTCTGTTTGTAATTTTATCGTCATTGATTATCGAAAAAAAAAATAATATCAGATGGCTAGTTAGTGGCATTTCATCTCAAGTTTGACTTTGCCTTTGCTTCTAGAGTTGCAAAATTGAAAAGATGAAATAAAGCTCAATTGACCCGTTATTTGAAGCGTTCCGCAGGTTTGCTAATTGATTCTACAAACCGAGGACTCACGCGAAAAATAATGTGGTCAATTGAGCTTTTGCATTTTGCAATTTTTTTCGAGGACTCACGCGAAAAATAATGTGGTCAATTGAGCTTTTGCATTTTGCAATTTTTTTCGAGGACTCACGCGAAAAATAATGTGGTCAATTGAGCTTTTGCATTTTGCAATTT
>CALFXQ010000027.1 GCA_937958285.1 uncultured Fusibacter sp.
AAAGCCTTTTAACGCCTCGCCTGATATGTAGTTGCGATTAAGAATTGTGATAATGTCTAAATTAGCGGTTTTGCTTTCGATGGAAACTGGCGTTGCAAAGGACATTGAAGTACATAATACCAACATTGTCAAAAGTAGTGCCAATAGTTTGTTCTTTTGCGGGATGATGCTCGACTTGATGTTCATACGTGAAGCCTCCTAGTAGATAGTAGAAAATGTGTAAGGTCACTTCGCAATGGATAAATGAGGATTGCATGCAATAAAAAAACACACGAGGACTCGTGTGTACCATAGGCAATAGCCAAATGCGCGCACAAAACTTCCCACCGAAGCTGTTACAATAGACAATTAAGGCAGGTTTCCTGGCTCATAGTTCACTTTACTCTCCCGGCCTTCTCGATTGCTCAATGGCCAACTTGGGATTTCATCACTATTTACAGTAGCGGGGGCTGCAGAGGATTTCAACCTCTTTCCCTCTTAGCTATTGCCAACCTCTGGTTTGCATGCAAAAGCGAGCAGACAGAGAATGGCGCTAAGCACCTTAATCTTATTTAGTTCATACCCAGTATATGAGGCTCAGTATTGTTTGTCAAGTCACGAAAATTCATAGAAAATTCACTATTTTTAAAGGAAGTAAATGGATTTAATAACGTATACTAAGTAGTAGCTTACTTTCGATCATGACTATGGAGAAAACTATGTATAGTATGAATCACACTGAGGCAACCCTAGATGAATCGCTAAAATTGATGCGAGCAATTGCAGATGCTACAAAATGGCATGCTAGTGCTGTAAAAAAAGGAACAGATCCTGCGTGTATCTCACACGCTTTTAGTTTGCTTGCTCTGCTACAAATGCATTTGACCAATGATGAAGATGTGCTTATTGCAGCTGTATTTCACGATTGCATTCATAGTACTGAATGCACCCTGAATTGGATTGAGGCTTCCTATGGAAGACGCGTTGCTAAGATAGTCAGTGGTGTCAACGCCTCGCGTGTATCTAACAAGTGGGCAATGCAAAAAAAACACCTGATTGATACTTACAGAAGGCAGTCCTACGAGATCAAGCTTATAATCTTGGCGGATAATCTTCACCATCTTATCACGATTAATGAAGAGCTGAGAGAAAGTGGTGAAAAGTACTGGGATTGCCTAGAGCAAGAGAAAACACAGCAGCGGTGGTATTTCACAAGATTAGCTCAGACATTTAATAAGGATCTTGTTATGACCAGGCATCCAATGGTAACGCAGTTTGTGAATCTCGTCGAGCGTATCTTTCATGTGCCAAAATTTGATATGCCAAGTAGCACTAGACCTAAACAGCGAGAGACACTAGAGCTGGCCATGGGCGAAGGGTTTATCACATCGGAAATTCCCTACACCAGCAATACAATTTTGTGTGGCAGTCGTACTCTAAAAACGTATAGCTTAGCCCGTGAGGCTGTTGTAGAATGGAGTCAGGCCACACTGCTCGATTTAATGGAGCAGCAGGCTTTGTTTACGCCGCTAAACCGCCCTGTACCCTTGGCACTAGGCATAGAAAAAGACGACGAAGGTCTAGATTGTCTAACCGTGACATTAACCCTCGCCGAAGGCGATCACCTGTACTGCAATACGTGGGATTTAATTAGTATAGAAGTAAATGCATAGTAAGACCAACACAAACATTTATTTTGGGAGGCATTTATGAATCATCTAGAATCAAATCATCCAAAAGGTAACAAATCACTTGGTGAGCGTTGTCTTTCTTGGCTACTGACAGCACTTGTTATACTTACAGTATTAGTGCCCCAGTCAATCTTTGCAATGGGTTCAAGTGAAGCTTCTTTAGGGGAACTCGCACTGTTTCCCTATACGTATGCACCTCAAGGATGGCTTCTTGCAGATGGTAGAGAACTACAAATTAGTCAGCACGAAGTTTTGTATGCGGTTATTGGTAATGCCTATGGTGGCGACGGCATTTCGACTTTCGCACTGCCGAATCTCAGCAAGCGCAATGAGCAACCAGGTGTTGATGTGACGGCATCGCCCGTCGAAGACGTTCGGTACTATATTTGTGTCGAAGGCACATTTGGCAACAGCGCTGAGAGGCAAATGGCCGAACTGATTTTGTATCCAGTTCAATATGAGAGAAGCGAACACGCTCGCCATTTAATAAGGGCTACTGGTCAGCAAATGCCAATCGTACAAAACCAAGCACTGTACTCAATTTTAGGAACACGTTTTGGCGGCAATGGAACTTCAACTTTTGCTCTACCTAACTTAAAAAACATGTCACCAGTAGAAGGCTATGAATATTATATTGTGGCCAATGGCATTTATCCGAGTTCTGATTATTATGGTGGTGAGGCGTATATAGGCAGCATAGGCTTGTTTATAACCAACTATATCCAAGAGAACTTACCAGAGCTTAAGGGTCAGACCCTAAGCATTCAACAAAATTCAGCGCTTTATTCTTTATTGGGGATTACTTTCGGTGGTGATGGCCGCACGACCTTTCAATTACCAGATATGCAAATGGCTGCACCGCATAAATTTATCACTTACAGAATGGAAACTACCGGTACCTATCCAATGCGCCCTTAAGGAGTAAATTATGATTTTAAATATAGACAAGTCTACCTGCATAAAGAGTCTAAAGTATAGATCTGTGCTGGTGGTTATTCTAATGGTTCTATTAACAAGTGTGAATTTTGCAAATCCACTAGTCTCACCACTGTCAACAGTTGTTGATCCACAGCTTGGAATAGCTGAAGTAACGGCATCAAATTCTGCCAAGCCCTATTTGCCTATAAGGGCAATGGATGATTCTCTAGAGCCTTGGAGTCGATGGTATGCAGGTAAGAAGGGCCAGCAGTGGATTAAGTTTAAATTGGGCCAACCGACTTATGTTTCTGGTGTCGATGTTTTTCATATGGGCGCACAGGGGTTTGACCCTTCTAGAAATACGCATAGTTATAGCATTCAAGGGTCGATGAACAATACTCAGTGGTATGATTTGGATACCATATCGGGAAATCCTCAAAATAGAGTCAACCATCGCTTTTCGCCGAGAGAAGCGCTATATGTTAGGATTCTTGTTACGCGAGCAAGTAACACTAGCGATAATACACCATCTATTGCAGACGTAAAAATTTATGGTAAACCCCTTGCCATGACATCTGTACAGGTGCCAGAAGCAAAGGTGTATACAGGTGGAGAAAGTTTGAGTTTCACCGTCAATTACAGTGGAGTTGTTTATGTTGAGGGCACTCCAACGCTGCCTGTCACAATTGGTTCTAGATTGAGCCAAGCATCGTTTATCAGTGGTAATGGAACGAATAGCCTTGTCTTTAAACTAGTTACTGAGAAGAACGATGAGGATTTAAATGGGATTGAAATAGGTAATGCCATAGAGACAATCACCGGTACTGTTAAGTCCCAGCAAGGTCTGATTGCGCCCCTAGTCATTCTCAATAAGCCATCGACCGCCGGGGTCATCATTCACAAATTTATAGAACCATCCTACTATGCATTTAAAGAGAGTTCCACACAAGCTTTGGAGCAGGCGGGCTCTACTCAAGTTACAGTGGTGCGTTCTGGTAACATCGACATTGAAACAGAAATTACCTATACGACAGAAGATGGTACAGCATTAAGTGGGACACATTACACCGAAATAGCGGGTCAGTTAAAGTTTGCACCTCAAGAGACAGAAAAAGTGTTAACTGTAACTCTTATAAACGACTTTATTTTCAATAGTGATCGTACTTTCAAGCTGAAAATTGGAAGTCAAACACATGTGATTACCATTCAGAATGACGATTTAGAGTTGACGCTTCAAACGACTACACCGCTGCAGGCGGGATTCGTCAATCGCAATTATAGTCAAACCATCGTAGCGAGTGGTGGCACTGGCAATCGTGTATTTACAGTAAGTACAGGTGAGTTGCCAACAGGTATCACCCTGTCGGATGGTGGGGAGTTAAAAGGAAAACCAACCCAAACGGGAATTAGTAACTTTACCGTACAAGTAGTAGACCAAGAGAATCAAATGGCAAGTCGCGCATATAGCCTCACTGTTTCTGAAATTCCAGTAGCAGAAATTCAGTTCACTCTGCCACAGAGTAGTTACAAAGTAGGAGATACAGCTCCCTTGACTTGGTTAGTACTGCCGTCAGATGCTACAAATTCAACATTGAGCATAGACGTTTTAACACCGGAGCTTGTGACTTTAACGCCAGAAAACACTTTGACATTTAACAAAGTGGGAACGGCAAAAATTCGCGCAATGGCCCACAATGGTATTCAGAATATCTTAGACATATCTGTAGTGCCTAGAAAACCAGTTGCGCAATCAGATGCATTCACAATCTTAGAAGATGCGGCTTCTTATATCTACAATATAATAGGCAACGACATTGCAGACGGATCAATAACCCTTGAATTACTGCCATTCGATACTAAATATGGAACAGCAAGCATCGATGAGAATGGTCTGAAATTTATGCCGGCCAAAGATTTCAATGGACAGGCTGTCTTTAAATATCAACTATCCAATGCTGCAGGGCAAACCGAGGGGACAGTCACATTTACTGTGACTGCGGTAAACGACGCGCCGGCCTTCGAGGCACTGATCTTGCCCGATGGCAACGAAGATACAGAAAATAGCGGTGTGCTTAAGGCAAGCGACGCAGATGGCGACGGGCTCACCTTTAGCGTGCAAACGCCGCCGGCAAATGGCACAATAGACCTTAAAGCTACAGGCGCTTTTAGCTACATGCCAAAGGCCAATTATCACGGACCCGAAGCCATCACATTTAAAGTGAGCGATGGTAGCGGCGGAACCCATGTGATGA
>CALFXQ010000028.1 GCA_937958285.1 uncultured Fusibacter sp.
CCGAACATGATAAGTATAGATTATGGGACAATCGCTGTGCGCTCGTCCCATAGCGCCCGAACATGATAAGTATAGATTATGGGACAATCGCTGTGCGCTCGTCCCATAGCGTCGCACCCTGTGGGTGCTCCTTAGTTGCCCGGGATAATATGTAGGACGCCTACGGCGCTAAAAGGTGTCCTAATAAGTCGTCGCTCATTCAAGAAAATCACCTAGTCAAATGACTGAGTGATTTTTGCTATGCAACGACCTAAGGTTGTTCCAACTATAATGCTAAGTGTCAGTAATTGAGATGCCCTTTCATTTTAGCAAGACTTATTTTTCCTCGTAGACCGCGCTTATACTCTAATAAATCCAAAGGGTAATCGCGGTCTTCAGAAAGAGACGAGGTCTGGTAACGGGTTTCTTTATGTTACTATAAGAAACCCGTTAACAGACCTCGTCTCTTTCTGTTACTATATAATAAAGGGATCTAGCGATGTGACAGCAGGTGATTTCTCATGTATAATGAGAATAATTAGATGGTCACAAAATTGAGGTGGAACAGCGAATGTACTTTGAAATAGAGAAACACTTACCAGGGTTTTGTGATACGATAATGGTATTTGATGCAGATGGCGATGTAATATTTGAGATAGATAGTAGATTAACACTGAATAAGAGGACACTACGCGTTTTTTCACCGGATGAAAAGGTAGTAGCGGTTCTGGAACGGCAAGATAATCTTATTGAACCAACGTTCAATATCTATCTTAAGGGAAATTTCTATGGTGAACTCGTTAAAGAGTTTACATTTTTCGAACCGCGATTTCATATAGTTTCTGAGTATGGGCCGATTATAACGCATGGCGACTTAATTAATTTGGACTTTAGGCTAATAGATGATGAAGGTAGTATAATTGCCATTGTGTCCGACGATCTTTCAGATGAAGAAGATAATTATGGCATTGAAATAAGTGAAGATGTGGATCCTGCATTTATTATTGCACTTCTAATAGGTATAGATATTCAATTAAACGAATAGCGAGGGTAAGAAGTGAGTATTTTAAAAGACATCAACGTGATTAACGATCTAAGTCTCGAAGTAATAATCGATAAAGTAGAAACAGTATGGTCTTTTAGCACAAATAATCAGGGTGGAAATGCTGCCGGTATTTGTTTTACAGAACAGAGCCTAGATAACAATCAAATGCAAGTAATTGCAAAAAAAGTTGGTTACTCAGAGACGGTTTTTATCAAAATTATTGATAGTAAGCAGATCGGCATGCGCTATTTTACGCCATCAGAGGAAGTTCCACTTTGTGGCCACGCTACAATTGCAGGCTTCTATTGGTTGCTAGTCAATAAAGTGATTTCTGAGGGAGAGTTTACTTTAATCGCTGGCAATCAGTATTTGAAGGTCTGGGTAGAGGGCGATTGTATTTTCATGGAACAGCCACCAGCTCACATCGTCCCCGTTCATAGCAGAAACCTCGAGATTGTAAGTAATCTTTCAGATCAAATTGATATGCGTGGTCAGATATACACTGCATCGACGGGAATTGTTGATTTAATGCTACCCTTTAAGACATCTGACGGCCTAGAGCACTTTATCCCAAACTTTGATCTTATATCCGATGTCTGTATAGCCCTAGGTGTACAGGGGATTCATGCATTTTCTAAGGTAAATGAATCTCACTATGTTGTAAGAAATTTCGCCCCTTTATTGGGTATCAATGAAGAATCTGCAACGGGCACATCTAATTGTGCACTGGCCTGCTTACTAGACATGGAAAACAATGGCGTTATTTCCTATGAATTTAGTCAAGGCATGTGGATGCAGCAACCTTCAAGAATCCTGACGCGACGCCTAAAGAATGGTCATTTTAGTGTTGGTGGAAGCTGTAGGATTTAGTGAAAGTAGGCCATAGATTCACAACGTTTTATAACACGATTTTTAACAAGTTCTAATGGTAGTCTGTTAAAATTACATATTAGGTTTATCGACATGGAGGTTTTAAATGGATCAAAAGCAGCGTTTACTTATTGTAGAAGATGAAGAAAAAATCACTAGGTTCCTACAACTGGAACTAGAGTATGAAGGTTATGAAGTAGCAATTTGCTACGATGGAAAAGAAGGTTTAGAATATTTTAAACAACATGGAGCTGACTTAATTCTCCTAGATGTAATGATGCCGAGAATGAATGGTATGGAGGTCTGCAGACGGATTAGACAGTTTAGCGATGTGCCTATTATTATGCTCACGGCAAAAGATGATACTATGGATAAAGTAATGGGTCTCGATACAGGTGCAGACGACTATGTCACAAAACCCTTTGCAATTGAAGAACTATTAGCGCGTATTAGAACGCACTTAAAGAAGGGCAGAGAGATTCACACCCAAAAGAACACGTTGTCAGTGCAAGAAGTGACAATGGATATTGATAAGCATCTTGTTAGTTGTAAAGGTCAAGTTATTGAGTTAACTAAGAAGGAGTTCGACTTGTTAAAGTTCTTATTGAGTAATAAGAATATTGTTATTTCAAGAGAGCGAATTCTAGAAGAGGTTTGGGGATACGATTTTATAGGAGATACAAATGTAGTAGATGTCTATATTCGATATATTCGTTCGAAAATAGACGATGTGTACCAGATTAAGCTGATACACACCGTACGCGGTGTGGGGTACACAATTAAGGACGAAAACTATTAAGTAAAGTAAAAAGAATGCTATAATTCATCAATGAAAGCTGAATTTTAAGTTCTGAATGAAGGTGATAATTTGTCTAAGGATAAGTCCTTGAATCAACAAAAAAGTGAAGAACAAAGTTCATTTATTAGAGCATCGCAATACTTGACGATGCGCTTTATTGTGGGCATAGGGTTGGTCTTAAAACACATTATGCTACTTCCTGTGCGTTTATTACTGCTAATGGTCACAAAGCTCGGAGATTTGTTTAGATTTTCATTGACCTTTAAAATCAGTCTAATATATACAATGCTGGTATTACTGGCACTAGTTATTTTTAATGTCAGTTTGATAAATGGCTCCCGTTACTTCTTGCTGTTCTCTGAGAATCGCGCGTTAGAGACTACATTGACAAATCTAGATCAACTAGATACACAAAATCGGGAAATCGATTACGACGAGATCAGCCAGTTCGCAAATCGCGAAAATGTGGTAATCCATGTAAAAGACAATAAGGGTAAGTATGTGTATTCTACGCATAATGGCATAAAACCAACGCGTGTGCCGGTTTTGAATGCCGCGACTCCAATTGTGCATATCAAGCTTGTCAATGAACACTATTTAGTTTCATCTAAGTCTAAGTCTTACCGTTCACAAGTCTACGAGATGCAAGTTATGCGCGATATTACAAGTGTTTACGACTATATGAATTCTTTAATCGTTGTAGGATTGAGCTTAACGACTCTAATGGTGATTGTGATTGTTGCGATAGGCTCAAAAATTAGTAAAAACCTGTTGAGTCCGATTAAAACTATGACAGAACAAGTAAAGGCAATATCTATAAAAAACTTAGATCGTCGCCTGGATGTTAGCGACGCAAAAGATGAATTGAAAGATCTAGCCATGCAATTTAATAGTATGCTCGATCATATAGAAGATGCTTATCAGAAGCAGAATCAGTTTGTCTCAGATGCCTCACATGAGTTACGAACGCCCATTAGTGTAATCAATGGATATTCTAGTATGCTTGACCGTTGGGGAAAGAAAGACCCGGCCATTCTAGATGAGGCGATAGGCGCGATTAAGAGTGAGACGCTTCAGATGCAGTCTCTTATTGAGAAATTATTGTTTCTTGCTCGGAGCGATCGCAATAAAATTGAGATGGAAATAGAGCGTGTAAAGCTTCATGAACTTGTTGAGGAACTGTACAAAGAGACAAAAATGCTGTCTACAGACCATCAAATTGTTTTGGATTGTGTGGGTGAATCTTCAGTTCAGGGAAATGTTAAATTGATTAAGCAGATGCTGAGGATTTTTACAGAGAATGCACTGAAATTCACAGAGGCGCAAGGTACAATAACGTTTATAATGCGCATTGTGGCTGGACGTACAATGATAGCAATTAAAGATAGCGGTGTAGGTATTCCAAAAGAAGATGTTGAAAAGGTTTTCGATAGATTTTATCGTTCCGATAAATCAAGAACTAAGAAAAGCGGTGGAAGCGGTTTGGGTTTATCTATAGCTAAATGGATAATCGATCAACATGGCGCAGAAGTTAAACTCTATTCTGAATTAGGCATGGGAACAAAAGTAGAAGTCTGGTTTAATCCAAAAATACGTTTAGTTGATGATGCAGACATACTCGGTCTCGAGAAGTTTGATTGAGATGCAAGTTGGGCTATTTAAAATGCAAGTTTGCAGTCATTATGAATAGAATTAAATATATTTTTGCATTATGATATGCGTTTATAGTTTGACTTATTAACAAAAAAACTATAAAATAATAATGCGATTTTACATTTCTCGCTAAGTCTTAACGGGCAGAAAAGGTAAAAGTGGCAGCATTTCCAAGACTTGGAGGTCTGTGCGGTGGATCTATTTGATCAGAAAAAAGAAAATAAGTCTTTAACGTCCATTATATTTGATCGGATCAGAGAAGATATTCTCAATGATCAATATGTGACAGGTAGCAAAATAATCGAGGCAAAACTTGCGGATCAGCTGGGAGTTAGCCGTACACCTGTACGAGAGGCCCTAAAACAGTTAGAGCTCGATGGTCTTGTTGAGAATATTCCGAATCGCGGTGTGGTTGTTAAGGGTATATCCAAGCAAGATATTTCTGATATTTATACCATTCGTCAGGCGATAGAAGGTATTGCCGCCACCTGGTGTGTAGAACGCATAACAGACGATGAAGTTCAAGAATTGAAAGAAATCTTCGATCTGATGGAATTTTATACGTTCAAAAAAGATGTCGAGAAAATTTCAGAACTCAATACACGTTTTCATGAAGTAATCTACCATTCAACAAAAAGTAGATACTTAGAGCACGTCCTTAAAGATTTTCAAATATTTATTAAGTCAACGCGAAACAAGTCACTGAAGTCAGAAGGCAGACTCGATGAAGCGCTTGAAGAGCATCGCCGCATAATCGATGCAATTATGGCCAAAGATATTGAAGAGGCTAAGAATAGTATTGCCCACCATGTGGAGAAGTCTAAGCGCAATGCTTCACTAGTTTAATTGATCGACCACAAACTGGGTTTAGTTTGTGGTCTTTTCGTGTGTAGAAATTGTTAAATCATTATCAATACAATTTGATGAGGAGATTGTAATGTTATCAAAGGGAAGTAACTTAAGTACTGAGGAACTCATTTCAGAGATATCAAGGTTAAAAAGGCAAAAAAATGCCGTGATTTTGGCACATAATTATCAAGTGCCTGAGGTTCAAGATGTGGCAGATCTTGTAGGAGATTCACTTAAACTCTCACAGGAAGCGGCAAGTACGGATGCAGATATGATTGTTTTTTGTGGTGTACACTTTATGGCAGAGAGCGCAAAGATACTCTCGCCTTCTAAAAAGGTACTTTTACCTGCACTTGATGCAGGTTGCCCGATGGCAGATATGATTACAGCTGAGGATTTAATTGCTTTGAAGGCTGCACATCCTGGAACGCCAGTTGTTTGTTATGTAAATTCATCTGCTGAAGTTAAAGCTGAGTGTGATGTTACCTGTACATCCTCAAATGCAGTAAATGTGGTTCGTGCACTTGGTGCAAAAAAAGTAATCTTTGCACCGGATAAAAATTTAGGTGGATATGTGCAGTCATTATTACCTGAAATTGAGATTGTGACTTTTGATGGCTTCTGTATCACCCATGAACGCGTTGGTGAACCAGAAATCTTAGCGGTTAAAGAAGCAAAACCTGGCGTAAAAATCCTCGTTCACCCAGAGTGTAACGAAGCCGTATATCGACATGCAGATTTTATAGGCTCCACGGCTCAAATTATTGACTATGTCAAGGCATCAACGGATAAAGAATTTGTAATTGGAACAGAAATGGGTATCTTGCATACTTTAAAAAAGCAAAACCCTGAGAAAAACTTTTATATGTTGTCACCTTCGTTAATCTGTGCAAATATGAAAAAAACATCGCTTCTAGATGTCTATCTTGCATTGCGTGATGAGAAGCATGTTATCGAAGTAGACGAACAGACACGACTTAAGGCGACAACTGCACTCAATAGAATGGTTCAAACAAACTCATAATATACGGTTCAATCGTATGAGATAAGGAGACGGCTTATGCGCCATTATCTCTTAAAAATGACAGAGCATAGTCCGATTTTAACCTACGATGCCGTGATTATCGGATCAGGCTTAGCGGGTTTATACTGTGCGCTAAACTTACCTCAAAGCATGAATATTGCAATCCTTACTAAAGGCGCAGTGAATGATTGTAATTCTGAACTTGCACAGGGTGGTATCGCTGTAACTTTGGATGGCATGGATGGTAGAAGTCACATTGAAGATACACTAAAAGCTGGCTCCTTTATGAATGATCTTTCGGCTGTTGAACTCTTGGTTCGAGAAGGGCATATTCATGTCGATAAGCTGTTAGAGTGGGGTGTCAGCTTTGACTTGGAATCTGATGGTCGATACGCACTTACTAAAGAGGGCGGTCATTCAATTCGACGGGTTGTTCACAGCAAAGACACCACCGGAAGTGCCGTGATGACTTTACTCAGAGACCGGATACGCACTGCCGTAAATATTGATGTTTTTGAACAGACTGTTGCTATTGACGTCATCACAGATCCTATTAATGGCAATGTGTTGGGCGTAACAAGTCTAAAAGACAACCAAACGACAATATGGAATAGCGAAGTTGTCGTTCTTGCTGCAGGTGGGCTAGGTCATTTGTATCAACATACTACAAATGTTGTCACTGTTGCTGGAGATGGCATTGCGATGGCATGGCGTGCTGGTGCTGCACTTTCAGATATGGAAATGGTGCAATTTCACCCTACAGCATTCGCATTGATGAATGGCGATAGACATTTTCTGATTTCCGAAGCACTACGTGGAGAAGGTGCTATACTTCGCAATCATTTTGGTGATGCCATTATGGCTGGCAAGCATCCCCAATTGGATCTTGCCCCACGTGATATAGTATCTAAAGAAATATTCCTAGAGATGAATAAGCATAATTGGTCGCACGTCTTCTTAGACGCAACACATCTCGATCAGCAGTATCTCAGGCAGCGATTTCCGAATATTTATGAGACCTGCTTGCAGTTCGGAATTGATATATCTAAAGATATGATTCCTATATGCCCTGTCGAACATTACTCAATGGGTGGTGTTCACACAAACTTAGAAGGTCAAACTTCTATCCCCGGACTTTATGCGATAGGTGAAGTTGCACATACTGGAATCCATGGTGCCAATCGATTAGCAAGTAATTCTCTACTAGAAGCCCTTGTATTTAGCTTTCGTGCTGCTACACATATCTCTAAATTGGGGGAATATGTTCAAATGCGGAACATCGACTTTTTTAAGAGCATCTATTCAGATAACGAGTTAGACACCTGTATAGATACTGTTAAATCGCATGCTATACGCAATCAGGCAAGGCAAATTGTTTCTGAGCACGTTAACATATATCGAAACGCAGCGCACTTAAAAAGCGCCGAGGAACAGTTATCGGCGCTAATTCAGGAAATTGAAGATGCTTGTATATCTGATTTAGAGGGATTCAGTGCAGTAAATGCAATCCAGTTAAGCTTGGAGATGGTAAAGGCAGCACTTAAAAGACCACTTAGCATTGGTGCTCATCAAATGGAGGAAGCACAGTATGATTAATCCCTTTGTTGTTGAACAAGCGGTTAAGCAGGCATTAATTGAAGATAATCATTATATCGACGTTACAAGCGATTTGCTACTTCCCCAGAATACGATGGCCAAAGGCTACATTGTTGCTAAGGAAAGTGGTATAATCTGCGGAATAGATGTGGCTGAGAAAGCCTTTAGATTGTGCGATCCGAATTGTGAGTTAATATGGTCTGTCAAAGATGGTGACTCAGTAGAAAGAGGACAAACGATCTTAAACCTCACGGGAAATGCGAGATCGGTGCTGAAAGCGGAAAGAGTAGCACTGAACTTTATGCAGCGCATGAGTGGTGTTGCGACATTAACACATTCGTTCTCGAAGCATCTTGTAGGTACTTCAGTTAAACTTGTAGATACAAGAAAGACGACACCCTTATTTAGACCTTTCGAAAAGTATAGTGTGATGATGGGGGGTGGAGCTAACCATCGCTATAACTTATCAGATTGTGTGATGCTCAAGGATAATCACATCGCAATCTTTGGAAGTATACAGAAAGCAATTCAAACTGCAAAGCAAAAGGTTGGGCATACAATTAAAATAGAAGTTGAAGTTGAAACTATTGCCCAGTGTAAAGAAGCCCTTGAGTCTGAAGCAGATATTATCATGCTGGACAATATGACAACAGAGATGATGTCTGCTTGCGTCGCACTGCGCAACCAATATCAGTTCGAAAATGGTCACCGCGCAATTCTTGAAGCTTCAGGTAATATTGTGGCTGAACGATTAGTTGAAATTGCTCGTATTGGTGTTGATGTGATATCGAGTGGCGCATTAACACATTCGTATAAGGCACTTGATGTGAGTTTAAAGCTAAGCTTTTTCTGAGCTTAGCTTTTTAATACTGAAAACAAAAAGTGGATACTGAGAGTTTAGGTTACCAAAAGTTATCCACTGAAATGTGTATAAGTTGTGGATATTGTGTAACTTGTCACCTTTTGTTGGATGTTTGCTGTTGTTCTGTTTTACGCTTTCTTAGATAGGCACTACAAGGAGTACCAGATGATTGCTGAACAACCGTACTTGGTATCAGAAATGATTTAAATTTGAAGTATTTACAGCCATGAGGTGCTTGATTGTCCCATGTTACATAATAGTATTGACAGAGTTTACAGTTTACTGTTGGCAACTTATCCACCTTTTCTTGATAACCTGTTGATAAACAGCACCTTTTGTACGATGGAAGTGCTGTATACTGGGGATTAAATAACTCAAACGTGATTTCGAATGCAATATAGAGACAAATGGCAATACTTATACACAAATTGTGCATGATAAGTGGATAACTTTACTTTTCCAAATATCGGCCAACATGTGATTCTGTATAAGTAGAACACAATTCTCACAATTATTGTTCATTATAAACTCATTGTATGTGCATCCTTTAAAAAAGTCAAAGTTGAGAAGAGGGTTTGCAGAATATTACTGTGTAGTTTATAATGAGGATTGAGAATTTTCAGTGTCGGAGGTATTTTATGGGGAGTTGTAATCCAATCGGTGTTTTTGACTCGGGACTAGGCGGGTTAAGCGTTTTAAAGACCATGATGACGATAATGCCTCAAGAGCATTTTATTTATTTTGGCGACTCTAAACGTGCACCATACGGTACAAAATCGGTTGAGACCGTAAGATTCTACTCTAATGAAATTGTTGAAGATTTTGTTGCAAGAGGGGCAAAAGCTATTGTCATAGCTTGTAATACAGCAACAAGCGCAGCTGCTGAGGCATTGCGTGCGAAACACAACATTCCAATAATAGGCGTTGAGCCTGCACTTAAACCTGCTGCATTAGAAAACCCATCGGGACAAATCGTTGTAATGGCCACAGAGATGACTCTAAGGGAAGAGAAGTTTTCAAGATTGATGGGTCAGTACGACAGTTGTACAGACATTATAAAGATGGCGGTTCCAGAATTTGTGACTTTAGTGGATCATGGCATTACTTCTGGACCTAAAATCACTGCAGTGCTTGATGCATATTTTAATGAGTTAGATCTAAAGAAGATAAAGGGAATTGTTTTAGGTTGTACGCATTATGTATTTTTAAAGGCGGCAATTCTAGAATATTTCGATAATCGTGTGCGTCTATATGATGGGAATGAGGGCACGGCAAAACATTTAAAAGAAGTTTTGACACGAGAGAACAAACTCTGTATTGAAGGTCAAGGACATGGTCAAGTGACTATTATGAATTCACTTGGTGATGAGATGGTCGCACGTTCTTATGAACTCATAGGCAAGTAAGGAGCAATAAATGGATAAACAGCAGATTGATCTGTTGACAATACAAATTGAAGAATTATTGACACAATCTGTTTTTTCACCACTAGAAGAGGAAATTGTGAGACAGAAGTATATTTTACTAGAAAAGACGATAGATGTTAGAAGACTTTCAAGGACTCATAAAATGCCAATGAAATATATAAAGAGAGAAATTGAGAAAACAGAAAGAAAACTTTTTAATCTCTTAAAGAGAGAGGTATAGCTTCTAGACATTAAAAAAAGAGACAAGAAAAAAGAACCCTCATTAAAGTTATCTATGTAGATACTTTGACTTGGGTTCTTAATGATTTTTTAGGATTCAAAAGAGAGGACATACTGTTTAAGACGCTCTATACCTTCTTTTATTGTTTCGAGATCCGTTGCATATGACATGCGAATAAAATCATCATGGCCAAAGGCTATGCCCGGTACAAAGGCCACTTTATAATTATCTAAAAGCGCACTTGTAACCGCTAAAGAGAGACTTTCTTCTTTTATTTTACTTCTAAGCACTCCAATATTGATAAACACATAGAAAGCACCATCGGGCTTTACTACTGAAAGTCCAGGTATCGCTTCAACCCATTGTACAGCAAGATCTTTGCGCTTGTGGTACACAGACTTCATTTGAGCCATATCATTTGTACATTCCTTTAAACCACCAAGGGCAGCATACTGAGAAATTGTGCTTGGATGAGACACCAAATGACCTTGAATTGAACCCATTCCCTTGGCGATATCGCGTCTAGATGCGGTATAGCCAATGCGCCATCCTGTCATGGATACAGATTTACTCATACCATTAACCGTTATGGTAATCTCTTTTATGGCTTCTGACAAAGAAGCAATAGAAGTAAAGGTGTCGAGATAACAAACGCGCTCATAAATTTCGTCGGCGATGATAAAGATCCCTTTTTCAACGCAGATGTTAGCTAATGCGATGAGTTCTTCTTTGTTGTAGACTGCACCGGTTGGATTAGAAGGATTAGTAATAAAGATGGCCTTCGTCTTATCGGTAATCGCAGCAATCAATTCATGAGGCTGGAGTTTAAAGTTGTTGGAAAACTCTGTCGTAACAAATACGGGTGTCGCACCGACCAGTTTTACCATTTCGGGATAGCTTACCCAATAAGGAATTGGAACGAGAACTTCATCGCCAGGATTGACAATCGCCATTAGCGTGTTCGTGATGGAGTGCTTTGCGCCACTTGAAACAACTATGTCTTCGGGTGCATATTCGATTCCATTTTCTACTAGCAGCTTTTCACAGATTGCCTGTCGGAGTTCGAGATACCCTGACTCTGCATCGTATTTCGTCTTGTTTTCTTGGATGGCACTTATGGCATATTGCTTTGCGCCATCAGGTGTTGGGAAATCTGGTTCACCGATGCTGAGATTGAGTACGTCAACGCCCTGACGTTTTAGCTCTTTTACCTTAGTTGAGATCCCTAAAGTCATTGAGGGTGTAATATTTTTAACGCGTTCTGATAACATGATGACCTCCTAGACAATCGACTTACATTTGTAGATTATCAGAAAAATGGCGTTTTGCAAAGTGCCGAATAATATAATTAAAGATATTTCAAATTATCTTTTACTAATATAAAGCATATAAACGAAAACGCCTTGTCATACGCTATAAAATTCAACGATTACCATGTATCATTAATGAGAAAATTCAAGGTCCACACCCGTTAAGTTAAAGCCAATGTAGTTGGCAGGGCTGTTTTTTTATGTCATACTATAATGTAATGCTAAACAATGAGGAGAGTGTATGAACCCGATAAATATGGTGATTGGCGGCATATTCTGCCTAGCTTTTGTATATTTAATTGGTTGGTTTTGGCTTCATGCGATTCCTATAAGTGAGAGGCGTGTAAAGCAATCAGCAAAACAATCCGCAAAACAATCAGCAAAGCAAAATTCAAAAAGTCCACAAAAGAAACGACCAGAGAAAACCACCAAAGGATCTTAAGCATTGATAAAAGGGTAAAGGCGGCGATGTAAATGTATTTACACCAAGAGATTCCTGGTAAAAAAATTTCATTTTGGATCATAATTGTAGTCGTGTTCTCGGCGGTTCTCCTAAAAGATGTGCTAGCGTTTTTCTTTCAATATTTGCCAGCTATCGCAGTCGTCGTAGCAAATATTCTATTGTTGCTTACATTTGTCTATGCAACATATCAGTTTGTGTACTTTCAGCTGGCGAGATACAACTATCAATTTGTTGAAGACTACTTTGTTTTTGAAAGAGTGGTGGGTCGAACAAATCACGCTGTGGTTACAGTGAAGTGCTCAGACCTGATTAGTTGTGAGGCGGTCGATGGCATACGTGTAAAGCGAAGAGATTTTTTTTCACATACAAGAAAAGGCGACAATTTATTTGCTCTGAGATTTAAATCGGAAAAAGGTGAACGTGTTATAGTCATAGAACCCAATGATGCATTTATTGAGTCAATAAGGCTACAGCTTGGATGTCTTAGAGATGGACAACGAAATATCGATTGAAGGAGGTCCGATGGCTAGGTTAAGAGAGGCACTAGAATCTATTGTTAAAGCTGAGAAAGTTAGTGCGCATATGCCAGGTCATAAATACAGACCTTTGCATCCTTTAAACTGGTTTGAATTAGACACTACTGAAATTGAAGGAACCGATAATCTGCATGCACCTACTGGCATACTAAAAGAGGCAATGCAAAATTGTGCAAAAATTTATGATGCCAAATGGTCTCATTTTTTAATTAATGGCTCGACGGTAGGCATCATTGCAGCCATTTTAGGCAGTTGTAAACCAGGTGAACAGATTCTAATGGGAAGAGATAGCCACAAATCCGTCTATAGTGCTCTGACTCTACATGGGCTTAACGAGGTTGTGGTAATGCCAGAGGTGTGTGAGAATGGTGAAATGCTCGGATACAATGAAGATCAAGTGCTTGAAATGCTCGATTTTCATCCGGACATAAAGACAATTATTCTGACTTCTCCCACCTATTTTGGCCATTGTACGACTTTTTCTAGAATTGTAGAAGTGATTCAAAGGCGAGATGGCATTCTAATAGTAGACGAAGCCCACGGTGCCCATCTGAATTTTAGTGAGACAAAACCTTGGAGTGCACTTCAACAAGGCGCACATATCGTGATTCACAGCGCACATAAGATGCTGCCAGCCTTGACACAGGCTGGTATGATTCACTTCAACCACAACATAACCGACCAAAAGATGAAACAAGTACTCAATTACTTGAGTATGTTGCAGTCAACATCACCCAGTTATGTTTTAATGGCCAGTATCGACGATGCACTAGAATGGATGGTCTCTAACGGTGTGGAGCGATCTAGTCACTTGAGGCAAAAGATCCTTTCATATCGAGAAAAGGAGCTAAAAGCTTGGATTTATGGCGACCTCACGCCTCAAGATGTCTTCAAGCTATGGCTGACAACTGAGCCTTTGGGCTACGATGGGTATCAAATAAATGATATGCTTATCCAAAATGGCATTATGCCTGAGTTTGCAAATAGACATGGTGTTTTGCTCTACTTAAGCCTAGCAACCACAACTGAAGATCTTTCACATATTTGCAATGTGCTTGATTTGATAGAACCCCTTGAACCCCTTAATATGCTCAATTACTCTACAGCCATGCCTTCACCAAAGCGGGTGATACCATTGAGTAAGATGACAGACGGGGCGGTCGAAGAACATCTGGTTTCGGTACCACTTATGGACGCATTGGGGCAAGTTTGTGGCATTAAGGTTGTGCCGTATCCACCTGGAGTGCCACTTTTAATGCCAGGGGAGCGTGTTACCGAGGCACATATTCAGTACCTTCTGGGATTGTCGAGTAAACATGTGGTATTAGGGTATGCTACTGAACAGAAAAGTCTACTGTGTGTTGCACCCACATTTTTTGAAACAGATGGGGAGCTCGATATATGAAACAAGCGCATTTTAAAGGTCATCTATTTTGCATTATGGGGAAAAGTTGTACAGGCAAAGATACCTTATATAAGGCCTTGCTAAGTGATCCTACATTGGGGTTAAGGCCACTTGTAACTTACACCACGCGGCCAATGCGCATTGGAGAGTTGGAAGGGGTGGATTATCACTTTGTGACCCCAGAGGATTTGCGCGCTTATGAAGCAGTTGGCGAACTGATCGAAGAGCGCATCTATCAAACAGTGCATGGGCCTTGGCATTATGCTACTGTGGCAGATAACCAGTTGCGAGATGGTAGTGAGAAGTATTTGAGCATTGTAACTTTAGCCGCTTATAAGGCGCTAGCTGCATACTTTGGACAAAAGCGCGTTATTCCACTGTATATATCGGTGGATGATTATGAGTTAATCACGAGAGCGGTTGCCCGTGAATCCAAGGAGTGTAAACCAAATTACAAAGAAGTTTGCCGCAGATTTTTGGCAGATGCTCAGGACTTCTCCGAAGAGGAACTCGAGCTAGCGGGTATTCAACAAGTTTTTTTAAATCGCGAAGTGGCAGCTTGCACTGAGCAGCTTAGGCGTGCGATTCTAGATAAGGAGCTTCGTTAATGGCCAGTTCTATATACGTGCCGAGATTGTTTAGTGAGATTTTTGGTCATCAAAAGCAAAAGGCATACTTTCAAGGTGTGCTCGCATCAAAAACAATATCCCATGCATATTGTTTTTATGGGCTGTCGGGAATAGGAAAGAAGGCACTCGCAAAGGTAATCGCTCGCGAGGTTTTATGTGAAAATCACAAAGAGTCGATTACAAAGTTCGACAGTGATAATCATCCTGATTATCTAGAGGTCACTACAGATACAGGTAGTATTAAAACTGAACAAATAGAGGCCTTACATCATTTTATGCATGTGAAACCCTATTTGTCCTCTCATAAAGTCGTGGTGATTGACAATGCAGATGCCATGACAGATGTGGCCCAGAATAAAATGTTAAAACTCCTCGAAGAACCCCCAGGACATGCACTATTTATCTTTGTCACTGACAATCCATTAAAATTGTTGGAGACGGTGAGAAGTAGGCTAGTAAAAGTAGCATTCCAACCACTCGATATGGCGGCAATGACCCATGCTATTGAGGCTATTGGCCTTCAAATCGATGAAAAAGTATTGGCTGCAGCGCTGGGTAGCCTTGAGCGCTATGTGCGTTGGCATGAAGACCATGTGTTCTCGGAGGGGATTCAACAGCTGAGCAAGGCCCTGCGAGCCATTTGTGAAGGTAAGCGTGGACAATGGATTACTGCTTTAAAATTATTTGAAGATTTGAAAGACGACAGTAGAGAGCTGTTTGATTTTATACTGGTTTGGTTTTTGGATTTGACATATGTTAAGGCCGGACTTGACCGCTCGTACTTGAGGCTTTCATTTGAATACGAAAGCATGGTACAATATAGTGGAATGATGACTACTCACGCATTGAATGGGGCAAGAGATGCAGTTTTAGATGCTGTTGAAGCACTAGAGCGTCAACAGAATTATGCACTTGTCGTCGACTCAATGTTTTTCAACATACAGGAGGCAATTCATGGTAAAGGTAATCGGCGTTAGATTTAAGAAAGCCGGTAAAGTGTATTATTTTGATCCAGGCGAATACGAGATCAAAAAAGATGATGCTGTTATTGTGGAAACAGTAAGGGGCATTGAATACGGGTTTGTCGTTGTTGGCCCTAAAGAAGTTGCAGAGCAAGATTTGGTATCCCCGTTAAAACCAGTTGTGAGAATTGCCGACGAACAAGATCAAGCTGTTCATTCAGAGAATATTGTGAAGAGCAAGGAAGCCTTTGATGTATGCTCAGCTAAGATTGAAGAACATTCCCTCGATATGAAGCTTATCGATGTCGAGTATACATTCGATAACAACAAAGTGATCTTTTACTTTACTGCAGATGGACGCGTTGATTTTAGGGAACTTGTTAAAGATTTAGCCGCTGTATTTAGAACGCGTATTGAGCTAAGGCAAATTGGCGTTCGCGATGAAGCAAAAATGATGAATGGTATTGGTCCATGTGGCTATAAGCTTTGCTGTGCCACATGGCTAGGAGACTTTGTACCCGTTTCTATTAAAATGGCAAAAGATCAAAGTCTTTCTCTAAATCCTACAAAAATTTCGGGGATTTGCGGGAGACTGATGTGCTGTTTGCGCTACGAATACGATACTTATCGAGAGCTGAATAAGGAATTGCCAAAAATGGGCGAGCGCGTACAAACGCCTGATGGCATGGCTGTGGTTTATTCCACCAGTATTCTTAAAGAGCGCGTTAAAGTAAAATTGATTACAGGTAAGCACAAAGATACTGGCGCTGATGAGTTGGGTGATGAGTTCCACGAATATGGAAACAGCGTGATTGTGCGTGTTGAAAAGCGAAAAGGGCAGAATAAATCTGAAAAAGATAAAAA
>CALFXQ010000029.1 GCA_937958285.1 uncultured Fusibacter sp.
TGCTCCAGAAATGCCACAGGCGATGTACAAATTAGGTCTTACTGTTTTTCCAGTCTGACCAACCTGGCGCTCTTTTTCTATCCAGCCTAAATCGATGACTGCACGTGAACCAGACACTTCGCCTTTTAGGGTGTTGGCCAACTTTTGAAGGCTTTGAATCCCTTCTTTTGAGCCCACGCCTCTACCTGCAGAAATCAGGGTAACGGATTCTTCGATATTGATGCGTTTCTTGTCTTCTTTTACGACTTCAAGAATCTCTACATTCATATCGTCGGTTGATAGATTTGCTTGGAACATTTCAATTATACCAGATAGCATGGGGTTGCGCTGTCCTTTTTTCATAACACCAGGTCTAACGGTAGACATTTGTGGTTTGTGATCGGGACAGATAATGGTCGCCATAATATTGCCGCCAAATGCTGGTCGGGTCATAAGTAAGTCTTTAGTTTCTGGATCGATAGCCAAATGGGTACAATCGGCTGTGAGCCCCGTGTGTAGACGGGCAGAAACCCTTGGCCCAAGATCGCGACCAATGGCCGTAGCGCCCATCATCACAATATCTGGCTTCGCACTTTGAATCATTGCACTCAGTGCTTTTGTGTATGGCTCTGTCATATAGTGCTTCAAGGTGGGGTCATCGCATACAATCACGCGGTCCGCTCCGTGGTAAACCAACTCATCGGCCAAAAGTGTTATGCCTTGGCCAAGTAGCGCGGCAATTAAGGGCTCTCCAAGCTCGGCGGCAAGTTCTTTACCTTTGCCAAGCAGTTCAAGTGACACCTTCTGAATCACGCCATCGCGCTGCTCGACAAAGACCATTACACCTCTATAGTTCGCTTGTTTCATACATTCTCCTTTATACGGTATTATAGGATAAAGCGCTCTTTTAGCTTCTCGACAATTACTTGTGCTGCTTCTTTGGCATCTCCTTCAAAGACCTTGCCCGCAGATTTTGCCCCCTTAGTAAAGGATTTCTTTACCTTAGTAGGGGACCCCTTTAAACCGAGATTTGCAGGATCTACAGTGATTTGATCCACATTCCACACCTCTACCTCACGTGCTCTGAAGGCTTCGTAAATGCCGCTTACACGCATATATCTTGGGTGGCTTAGTTCTTTTAATGCCGTAATCAAACACGGAAAATTAACCTTTATGCGCTGATAGCCATCTTCAAAAGCACGCTTTACAATTAAACCACCATCAATAGGCGTCAACGCCTCAACATATGAGACAGAAGGCAACTGCAAATGTTCTGCAATCTGTGGGCCAACTTGAGCGGTGTCGCCATCTATCGCTTGTCGACCGGCGATAATTAGATCAAAGGGGATATGGCGCAGAGCGCCTGCAATCGCCGATGAGGTTGCCCATGTGTCTGCCCCTGCAAAGGCGCGGTCTGTCAGTAAAATTGCACGGTCTGCACCCATAGCTAGCGCTTCTCTTAGGGCTAAGTCCGCTTGTGGTGGGCCCATTGTTATAACTGTAACATGAGCGTTATGGCTATCTTTTAATAGAAGCGCAGCCTCGAGGCCACTTTTGTCATCGGGGTTGATAATACTAGGCACACCTTCTCGAATTAAGGTGCCTGTTTTGGGGTCTAAACGCACTTCGTTGGTATCTGGGACCTGCTTGATGCACACCACTATTCTCATAAATAACCTCGTCGTATTTTATCTCAAAGGGTTGATTGCAATCTCTTATTTTAAAGCAGCAGCGGCAATAACCATGCGCTGAACTTCTGAGGTACCTTCATAAATCTCTGTAATCTTTGCATCGCGCATCATGCGCTCTACATCGTATTCCCTGGTATAGCCATAGCCACCGTGTAATTGAACGGCCTTTGTGGTTATGGTCATGGCCACTTCCGAAGCAAAGAGCTTTGCCATGGCCGCTTCTTTAGAATAGGGAAGACCTTGATCTTTGCACCATGCCGCACGATAGACAAGCAGACGCGCCGCTTCTACTTGCATAGACATATCGGCAATTTGAAATTGAGTGTTTTGGAAGTAACTGATAGGGCGATTGAACTGTTTGCGCTCCTTTGTATAACTCACTGTGGCATCCAGTGCTGCTTGGGCAATGCCAAGGGCTTGAGCGGCGATGCCAATTCTGCCGCCATCGAGGGTTTTCATGGCAATTTTAAATCCATGACCTTCTTTGGCAAGCAGGTTTTCTGCTGGGACACGCACGTTGTCAAAAATCAATTCACATGTGGCTGAGCCTCGAATGCCAAGCTTTTTCTCTTTAGGGCCAAAGGTGAAGCCAGGCATGCCTTTTTCCATAATAAAGGCAGAAATGCCTTTTGTACCTGCGGCTTTATCTGTCATGGCCATCACGATATAAGTATCAGCGTAAAGGGCGTTGGTAATAAATATTTTTGAGCCATTGATAATGTAGTCATCGCCATCGCGTATAGCAGTGGTTTGTTGGGCGCCAGCATCTGTTCCGGCATTGGGCTCTGTGAGTCCAAATGCACCGAGGTGTTCGCCTTTTGCAAGGGGAACTAAATACTTCAGCTTCTGTGCCTCTGTGCCAAACTCCGCAATTGGGCATGCGCCGAGGGAGGTGTGTGCCGACACAATGACCCCGGTAGTTGCGCAGGCTCTCGATAGCTCTTCAACGGCCATCGCATAGCCGAGGTTATCGCCGCCAGCGCCGCCATAGGCCTTCGGAAAGGGTATGCCCATAAGGCCAATCTCCGCCATTTTTGGAATCGTTTCTTCTGGGAAACGCTCTAGCTCATCCACTTCCTTTGCGAGGGGCTTTACTTCTGTACTTGCAAATTGTCTTAGCATGTCGCGAAGCATTTGATGCTCTTTTGATAATCCAAACTCCATAGTGACCTCCGTTAGGTTATAATTTTAACAATATATTCTATTGCAAATATCATGCCATAGTGATTTTTAACTTACATTCAAAAAAAATCGCATAGAATCACATAAAATACATTTAATATGTCTATTATATCGAAATCTTGTAGACGTTTTGTGGACACTTTCTATTTTTTAGACATATAAAATTGTGAAATCGTTATCATAGTTTTGCTTAAGATCACAAATGGGCGGGTTTAAAGCCTTTGGAGGCTTGGTAAAGGCCCTGGTAAAAAGATTTTATACATTGAATCTTGGCATGCGTCTTGCAAAATCTATAGTCATAGCATATGCTATGACTAGGAAAGCGATTGCCAACGAGTTGGCGCTAAAATGATGATGGAGGCAAATATGCGTTTAAAAGACAAAGTAGTTGTAATTACAGGTGCAAGCAGAGGCATTGGAAAAACAGCTGCGATTATGATGGCAAAAGAAGGCGCAAAGATGGTTCTTTGCGATGTAAATCCGCAAATACACGAAGTCGAAAAAGAGCTCGTGGCACTTGGCCACGTGGCCACATCAGTCATATGTAATGTGACACAGCAAGCGTCTTGTGATGCGGCGATTGCCCATGCCACAGAGACATTTGGCCGGGTCGATGTTCTTGTGAACAACGCAGGTATAACAGCTGATGCACAACTTTTAAAAATGACAGAAGAGCAATGGGATCGCGTTATCGACGTGAATCTAAAAGGTGCATTTAATATGGGTCAAGCAGCTGCCAAAGTGATGAGTACACAGGGCAATGGTTCTATTATCAATACAGCATCTGTGGTGGGACTCTATGGCAACTTTGGTCAAAGTAATTACGCAGCTACAAAATGGGGCGTGATAGGTCTTACTAAAACGTGGTGCAAAGAATTAGGTCGTTTTAATGTGCGTGCAAATGCTGTAGCCCCTGGCTTCATTATGACTGAAATGACTGGCGCAATGCCAGAAAAGGTACTCGACATGATGAAGGACAAAAGTCCTTTAAAACGCCTTGGAACCCCAGAAGACGTCGCTTACCTCTATATCTTCTTGGCATCCGATGAGTCCCAATTTATTTCTGGCAGTGTCTTTAGCGTTGACGGCGGTGTTGTGTTATAATACTGTCGTAGACCAAAACATGGCGCGTCTACTTAAGAGTAGGCGCGCTTTTTATGTGTGAAAGGTAGATTGACTGTGGCAAATCGATCTTTGCATAAACCTGTAACAATCGAGCAAATAGAACACTATGAAGCACTCCTAGATGCGCTCATGAACAGCACCAACGAATGGTATGTCATCGTGGATCGCATGGGCATTATAACGGGTATGAGCAAAGCTTATAAAGCCTTTATTGGCATCGAAGCCCCAGAAGGCAAACATGTAAGTGATGTTATCGAAAACACGAGAATGCACCAAGTGCTAAAAACGGGCATTGCCGAGCACGGCGATGTACAAATAATCCGCGGCAATAAGATGATCGCCACCCGCATCCCCATCATACAAGATGGCTTAGTAGTGGGCGCGATTGGAAAGGCCATTTTCAAAGATATCGACGATTTGTATCTTCTTTATAATAAAATTCAAAAGACCCAAAGAAAAATCAGTATCTATGTGGAATCGCCCAATGAGCAGTCGTCGGCCAGGTATACCTTTTCGCATATCACCGGAAAAAGCCCGCAAAGTCAAGAGGCCATTTTTATGGCCAAGAAAGCGGCGCGCACAGACTCCAATGTGCTCATAGTTGGCCCAAGCGGCACGGGCAAAGAGTTATTTAGTCACGCCATACACCACGAGAGCAAACGAAAAACTGGGCCATTCGTCATGATTAACTGCGCGGCAATACCCAGTGAGCTGCTAGAATCTGAGCTTTTTGGTTACGATCAAGGCGCTTTTACCGGAGCCAATCGCCAGGGCAGAAAAGGGCGATTTGAACTTGCGCATAAGGGAACCATATTGCTCGATGAAATTGGAGATATGCCCCTAGAGATGCAGGCAAAGTTACTGCGTGTGCTTCAAGATCATGCAATCGACAGAGTAGGCGGGGTAGAACCTGTACCTGTAGATGTTCGCGTAATTGCCGCTACAAATCAACCCATTGAACAGTTAGTACAGTCCGGAAAATTTAGGAGCGATCTCTATTATCGCCTCAATGTGATGCGCGTCAATCTCACGGCCTTGTCCGATAGAAAAGAAGAGATACCTCAATTGGCTCAAGATATTCTAGACAAGCTTTCTCACCGCATGGATATTGTGGTGCATGGCATCACCGAACCAGCCATGGCGCTCTTAGTGGATTATCATTGGCCCGGCAATGTGCGAGAGCTTGAAAATGTGTTGGAGCGCGCCCTGAATTTACTAGAAGAAGACCTTTATGTGCACCCTGGGTTATTACCTTCAGACATTCAAAGCGCCGTAAATCCAGTGAATATTAAAGATAACATGTTAAAAGATGCACTGTCGACTTGGGAAAGCACTCAGGTGCAGTTGATTGAGCAGGCGCTGGCTAGTGCAGGGGGCAATAAACGCATTGCAGCACAGCTGCTTGGCATTAGTCGCGCGGGTTTTTACAAAAAAATGCATCAGTTTAAAATGATTTAAAAGGTTATAAGAGGGAGGCGAACAATGGACGCTTGTAAAACACTTTTAATTCTAGAAGGCGGCGGATTGCGCGGTGTTTTCACATCGGGCGTACTAGAGGCTTTTCTTGAAGCGGGGCTAACCTTTGACGAGGTCTATGGGGTTTCTGCAGGCGCCTCAAATGCCGTGACTTATTTAGCGGGTCAAAGGGGCAGAAATAAGCGCGTATTTATTGATTACATCCAAGATCCGCGCTATATGGGCTTTAAGAGTTGGCTCACCACGGGCAATTTTTTCAATAAGACCTTTATCTTTGAGCAAATCCCCAATGTGCTCGACCCCTTCGATTACGATGCCTTTAATGCGAGAAAATCGCTTATGGTAATGCCCGTAACCGATGCCAAAACCGGAAAAACCGTATTCTTATCGGATTTTAGTACGGCCAAGGACCTCTCTAAGTCATTGAAAGCGGCGACGAGCTTGCCCATTTTAGCAAGGCCGGAGCTTTTTGGCGATGCGCGGTACTACGACGGTGGCATTAGTTGTCCCTTGATCTTCGAAACCATTAATTTTTCAAGCTATAAACAAGTCGTTTATATATTGACCCAACCTAAAGGCTACACAAAGTTGCCATCCAAGCATCCCTTAATTTCTCGCACCATGTTAATGCGCTATCCTGCTATCGCCAAAGCGCTAGAAGTTAGACATCAAATATACAACCAGACATTGGCAAAAATCGAAAAAACGGCCTGTGAACATCCCAATTTTAAGATAATTCGCCCAGATGGCTCTGTCGATGTGGCGCGCACTGAAACAAACCCACAAAAGATGATTGAGAGCTATGGACTCGGCTATTCGATGGGTCAGTCATTCTTAGCGCATTCTAATAACATGCAAATGGAGGTCTTATGAAAATACTAGTGACGGGCTTCGATCCCTTTGGAGGGGAGTCCATTAATCCAGCATTTGAAGTGCTCAAGCTCTTGCCCCAGCACATAAAGGGCGCTAGTGTGCGCGTGCTCGAAATACCAACGGTCTTCTACGAGAGTTTTCGCGTGCTATCAGAAGTGATGGAATCCTTGCAGCCAGATATTGTGCTCTGCGTGGGCCAGGCTGGTGGACGCTCGGCACTCACTTTCGAAAAAGTAGCCATTAATGTAAATGATGCGCGAATTAAAGACAATCTGGGCCAACAATTTATCGACACACCGATTGTTCCAGAAGGCGACACCGCTTACTTTACCAATTTGCCAATAAAGGCCATGGTAGAGGCAGTGAGGCAAGCTGGAATTCCCGCCTCCGTGTCTTTTACCGCAGGCACTTATGTGTGCAATCATATTTTTTACATGTTAATGCACGGCATTGCGACCAAATATCCAAAGGTTCGTGGTGGTTTCTTACATGTGCCATATTGCGAGGCCCAGGCTGTCTCTAAACCCAACGAACCATCTATGTCTCTGGTTAGCATTGCAAAGGGTATCGCGTGTGCCCTAGAGGTGGCCATCGATGTGCATGAGGATGTAAAAATTACTGGCGGTCAAGAACACTAAACAAGAGGGTCTCTAGTATTTGTCCCTTGGATTTAATCAGAAAATCTGTGTTGTCAAGTGCCTGAGGCATGCATTCTGCAACTTGCACAGATAGGTTAAACTGTATTTTTATTCTATCTCGATTGTGATATGATTCAGATGTCGAAGGGGAATCCTTCACTGATCACGAGAAAGGTAGGTCTTTTATGCAGGAGTTTAAGTATGAAGTAATTAGCACTTATGGTGTACTTTCAGAGTCTCAAAGAGGCTGGACAAAAGAGCTCAAACTGATTTCTTGGAACGAAAGAGAACCGCGATTTGATATTCGCGAGTGGTCGCCAGAATCAGATAAGATGGGGCGTGGCATCACAATGAGTCGTGATGAATTGAGCAAACTCAAACAACTGCTCCAACAATTGGACTTAGAAGAAATAACTGTAAAATCTTAGCGGCATATGCTATTAAAACCTTGAAACCATTAAAAACAGCCACTTCTGGCTGTTTTTTTACTTGCGCTTCTTTATGTGTATGATAAGATAATATCAAGTAATTGGATAAAGGAGATACTCAATGACATATGTGCTAGTCATTAACAACGAACAAATGGGTCACGGTGATCTTGAACTGGGTCAAAAGCTTATGGGTGCATGTTTAAAAAAATTTTGGTCAAAGCCTCATTTACCCAAAGCCATCTGCTTTTATAATAGTGGCGTGAGACTCTTGAGCTCAAAGTCAACAGTTCTAGATGTACTTGATGGTCTAGAGCAAGCGGGCGTAGAAATTTTGGCCTGTGGAACTTGTCTGGACTATTACGATTTAAAAGAAGACCTGCGTGTTGGACATGTGTCAAACATGGATGAAATTGTAAATTACATAATCGCTGCTGAAAAGGTCATCACTTTATGAGCATCAGACAGCTTTATAAGAGATGCATCGCCTTATTGGTGTGCTTTGGAATCTCTGTTCTATTGGTACCAGCTTATGCCGATGGCGTACTTGGTCAAACACCTGCTATCACCATCTATGTAGATGGTTTTCCCATAGAAAATCAAGCGTCGCCACCGCTATTAGATAAAAGTGGCAGTGTTTTAGTACCTCTGCGATTTATCAGTGAAGCCCTGAGTGCAAAAGTCACATGGCACGCGAGAGAAACTGTGGTAGAGATTGAGTCGAATCAACTGCAAATGGCCCTTATGCAGGGGTCTAAGCGCATATTCATCAACGGAAATGTAGAACTTATAGATCTGGCCATGATGTATTCTCAGGAGTATAAAACCAATTATGTACCGCTTCGCTTTGTAAGTGCTTATTTAGGCGCCGAAGTATTTTATGAGCTAGACAAAAAAAACAATGCCATCACCATTGCCATCGATCGTATTGCACAGGGTGATTTAACGCTGCCCACAATTGATAGTTCTACTGAGCGTTCGGGCAGTGGGGGGATTGTAAGTCGCAGTCAAGTGCGAAGAGTCACAACGCCAAATGATATTCGATTACTACTAGAGCCCAGCCTTCCAGAGCTTAACACGCAAATGTCACAGTTAGAAGCTCAATATGCCAAAGCGAATAGAGTGGATTTTAACGCTTATGGCGACCTAGTCTCAGTCTTTCCACTTAAATCCCAGGTTCGCTATATTCTGCACCGCGAAGGAAAAGTTCGAGGATGGGCAATATTTGGCGGGGGGTGGCGCTTTGGCGACCTCTTCGCGGGTATGTCCTGGCAGCAAGCGAC
>CALFXQ010000030.1 GCA_937958285.1 uncultured Fusibacter sp.
CATGCGATGATGCTCTGCCAGAGACCCCCCTCAAAAGAGGCAGCTTTTGAGGTGTTTTTCGATCACTGCTCGGACTTTTCTCTGTATGCGGTTGATTATGCAAGGGTGCATTTGCATTTGAGAAAATGCGACATGCGCAGGCTCTTTGTGAAAGATGCCAACTGTCTGGTAACCCATAGCGACTCTACCTTACAATCCTTTTTAATGCTGCCACCCACCGAAAAAAGCAATTTGAAGAAGTGCACAAACCTCTATCAGAGTATTAATTCCGTTTTGTTTAATGGTCTACTTAGCACCCAACACGACGACTATTACCCGCTTCATCTAATCCGACAACTGGCAAAGCGGTATGGCTATAAAGAAGAGCTGCATGTCTACAAAATGCATCTTAAAGCGGGGGTAGTAAAGGAGGTTCTTATACCGCCTAAGCGCAATTACAACCTACATATTATGCAGGCTTTCGATTTCTTTGCCTATCCTTTGTCGCTTACCGCGCGAAGTTTGGGGATTATTTTGGCCTATTCGATAGTCTACGCGGCAATAGGGGTTTATGATGCCGTTATTGTGGATATTGTTCACGCTTCTGAGCTTACGAGCTTTGGTGAATGGATGGGATATCTATCTAAAGTGCTATATATGAGCATTACCTCCTTTACCACAGCCGGATATGGGGATTATGTTCTGCCACCTGGTTTTGAGTTGATCGCTGCCTCTGAGACACTCGTTGGTGTGCTTTTGAGTAGCGCTTTATTGACCTCGATTTTTAATCGCTTTCACAACTGAGTAGAGGGAGATTTTCAATGATAAGAATTCTAAAGGCTGCGCTTTCATTGGTTGTTTTGGCTTCTTTTTTAAGCGGCATGGCCTTTGCCAGTACCGAGGTTTCTAAAACTACAGCGCCTAAAATATGGGTAGAAGGGCAAGAAGTCTCCTTCGAGGTGGCTAATGGCAAGCCTTTTGTAGACACAAAGGGCAGAACACAGGTGCCACTAAGACAAGTACTACAAGCATATGGTGCCACAGTTTCTTGGCAGAAAACTACCAGAAATATCGAAATCCAGTACAAACAACAGTTGATCTCGCTGAGTATAGGGAGTCAAGTCATAACAGATAGCAAAGGCGAGAACATTGCCATGGACACCGCGCCGCTGTTAAAGGACGGCAAAGTTTATCTGCCCATTCAACCGGTTGTAAAAGCTTTAGGTGGCTCGGTGTATTGGAAGAAGGATTTGAATATTGTCTCTGTGAGCACTATAGCAAATCAGCTTCCCTTAGTGAAATGGACGTTTTCCAGCGACGCCGTTTACGCCTTCGAAGATAAGCGCGTGATTGTGAGGCTCTATCCTAATTTTGCCCCAAAAACAGTGGCCAATTTTTTAACTCTAGTAGAGCGAGGCTTTTACGAGCTTACGCCTATACACCGCATTGAATCGAACTTTGTCATTCAAGGTGGGGATCCCACGGGTACGGGTACTGGTGGCCCTGGAACAAAGCTCGAAGGTGAGTTTTTGGCAAACGGTTATCACAACCCACTTAAACACGTAACGGGCACCCTTTCGATGGCTAGAGCGAGTGATTTTAACAGCGCGGGCAGTCAGTATTTTATTTGTCTTGGAGATAATTACTTTTTAGATGGTT
>CALFXQ010000031.1 GCA_937958285.1 uncultured Fusibacter sp.
TTGCATAAGGCCTCAAACCGCCACTAACACTGCCGGCAACCCCCATAACTGCGCCACTGGTGGCGTGTACAGCCATCGTTTGAATGCCCAAAAGCTTCCCGAACCACGTATTTTGAGTACGCGTACCTTGGGCTAAGATGCGACCTTCTGGTCTATTGACCGAAAACACCACCTCGCTTGTAGCAACATCATTGAGAGTCAAGTATTCATTGGCCTTGGTCAGTGCCGCTGCCTCTGAAATCACCAATTGTGACACACCAGCTAGAACCGCTGCATCCATAGCGTTTTGAATTCTACTTTGCTGAACTAACGCTAGACCATAATCTGTTACAAGTGCAGAGACACCTAATATTACTATCAAACCAGCAGCAACAATTAACGAAACCTGGCCACTGTGTCTTTTATACAAATAACGTTTGATGCGCATTTTTGTCACCTCACTCAAGTCGCATCACGGCAATTACTTGCCACTGCAAAGTCGGCCCTAAAACTGCTGTTAGAAGGGGCGTGAGCACTCGGTGCTGATAGGTGACTGTCACTGTGACGGGATCTCCCCTTCTGCGGGTCGCAGTAGAAGGCGTCGCAGAGAAAGTCAACTGATTGCGGTCAATCCCCACAACATTTTGTCGAACACTATCAAAGACAGCACTATCTGTTACGCCCACCGATATTTGCCTTACTGCTTCGCGAGCAGTTCCCTGAACGATTAAATAACTGCTCATTAAGATGGAAAACTCTATTATCGCAACTACTACAAGTAACAGTACAGGCAATACCAACGCAAATTCCACCAAAGCTTGCCCGGTACTTCTTTTGAGACCACCGTATGTCTTCACGGCATTCTCCTTTCCGCCTATAGTAAAAAAGCTGCCTCGTATAGAGACAGCCAATTTCACGAGGCTAAATTTATAACTCACCTGCTATATCGACGAAGAATTGGCTGATGATTGGTCCAAGTACTACCAAACCCGCAATTACAACGACGGCAATCAGTGCGATTAGTAATGCGTATTCTACCATACCTTGACCTTCTTCGCGATTTCTTTGCTGCCATAACCCATTGAATAATTGCATTAAACTCATCATAACTTGCCTCCTCACTGGTTGTCTTTCTGCTTTTGACAGTTTTAGTGTAACCTAAAATTAAGACGAGACCTACGTGCTGAAGTCCTTATTGCACGGGACCTTTGTCCCTACTTATCACGAATCTTGACGATAGTGCTCAAATTGGTGAGATACTGCAAAGAGAACTGCGTTGACGCGGTCTTTAACTTGCAGCTTTCGAAAGATTGATGTGCTGTGATTTTTAATGGTTTTTTCAGCTAAGAACATTGTCTGTGCGATTTCTTTATTGGAAAGCCCTTTTACCATATATGACAGTATTTCAACCTCCCTCTCTGTAAGACTTTCGAATGGGCTATACACCTGCACCTTATTTCTGAGACGCACAAAAAGGTGGCCAACTAATGCAGGATCGATGTAATTTTCTCCCGCTAAAGCCTGGCGTATCGCTCGGTGAATTTCTTGACCTGCCGATTCTTTTAATATATACCCATCTGCACCTGCTTCTATGCACTTTTCTAAAATTTCTCTTTGGTTTTCGACGGTTAATAAGATCACTTTAATGTCGTTGGAAAATGTTCTAATGCTCTGCAGCAACATTAATCCATTCATTTTTGGCATACTCATATCGGCAATCACCACATCGGGCAGAAGCGTTTTAACTAAACCGAGTGCTTCTTCACCATCTGCAGCCTCTGCCACAACTCTGAACCCTTCTTCGCATTCGAGTATGCGTTTTAAACCCTGACGAATCAGTTCGTGATCATCTACAAGCAGTAAACGCACCATGTATTATGCCTCCTCAGCTTCGGCCTTCTCTTTGAGGACCTCTCTGTTGATTGGTAGCATCACTTTAAATTGCGAGCCCATTAACTCGCTAGACGATATCTCCAGCGTGCCCCCAAGCTGCTCTGCCCGTTCATACATACCGAGAAGACCAAAGGAGCTTCCTTCATCTTTTACACGGGCTAACGTTTCATTCACATTAAACCCCTTGCCATTGTTGATTATTACCAGGCGAATGTATTTTGTGCCAAATTCCAATAACATTTTTACACTTGTTGCATGAGCGTGTTTAATAATGTTATTGAGTATTTCTTGGACAATGCGATACATTCCCACCGAAATGATGTGCTCTGGTTCTATAGGCCCTTTTTTTACGACCAAATTAACCTTTAATCCCTTTTCTTCTTCTAAGCGTTCTACAAAGCGCTCTAATGTGGCTTGGAGCCCTAAGTCGTCTAACGACATTGGCCTTAAGTCAAAGATGATATCGCGCACCTCTTTTAGTGAAGATTTAACCATCTCTTTTAGCTCACCTAGCTCAGAAAGGCCCTTGTCGAGATCTTTCTTTGCAATGTACTCGCATAAATCTGCCTTCATCACTACATTGGCCATAGTCTGTGCGGGGCCATCGTGGATATCTCTGGCGATGCGCTTGCGCTCGTTCTCTTGCGCTTCTAAAATGCGCATACCCAAAAGCATTTTATCTTTTCCCGTAAGGTCCTCTAATGCATTAAAAATTTCACCTTGCAAATACCCCATAGCGATTGAGACCTGATGAATAACTTGCTCTGCATCTTTAATGACGATTGCAAATTTTCTAATCGAAATTTCAAGCTGACTTCGTCTTTCGATGAGACTTTTTTCTTCGTTTTGCTTAGCCAAATATTGAATGCGAATATCTGACGCGTTTTCATAAAACGCCTTTACTTCAGGTTCGCTATACCTTCTAAAATTCTTTGACATTTCTGCTAGCTTTTGACGCATGAGTTTGTCTTTAGCCGCCAAGACATCTACCTGAGTGATTATATGCTCAGCTTCTATCTTCATGCGTTCAAGATCTCTTTTCATTTGCTCGTATTCTGAACGATTTTTCTCGATTATGCCATAAACCTGTTGTTTACTCTGGTCTATCATTGTAATGGTCTGGGTGACAATCGACTTTAAGGAGATTTGGGTAGGGTCTCTATCAGATAGCGCTTTACCATGCGAATTTTTATCCATAACATCCCCTTTGCCAAAGCTTAATGTATATATGTGATGTGATGTACATACCCATTTTTAAGGCTTAAGACGCAAAAAAAGAGACGCTTTCGCATCTCGTGTGG
>CALFXQ010000032.1 GCA_937958285.1 uncultured Fusibacter sp.
GAGCATTTTGGCAATCCCTCAAGTGTGCATAGTTTTGGCAGAGATAACAAAAATGCCATTACAGAAGCGCGCGAGATTCTGGCAAAGACGATGCATGCCAAAGCAGAAGAAATATACTTCACTGCTGGTGGCACCGAATCTGACAATTGGGCCATTCGAGGTGTTATGGCGGCAAATAGCCAAAAGGGCAAGCATCTAATCACCTCTACAATAGAACACCATGCCATGTTGCATACCTGCCAAGCCATGGAAAAAGAAGGCTACGAAGTGACTTATCTGCCGGTAGATGGCGATGGTCGCATTTCTATAGACGCCCTCGAAAAGGCCATAAAAGAGACAACGGTTATGGTATCAATTATGTTTATCAATAACGAAATAGGCACCATGCAAGATATCGATGCCATCGGTTCACTATGTCGCGCAAAAGGTGTGATCTTTCACACAGATGCCGTACAGGCATTTGGCAATGTAGCCATCGATGTGGTGTCCCAAAAAATCGACTTGTTGTCGGTTAGTGCGCATAAGATCTATGGTCCAAAAGGCATAGGCGCACTTTATGTTCGAAAGGGCATTAAAATTGCAAACTTTATTCAAGGTGGTGCTCAGGAGCGCAAACGACGCCCCGGGACCGAAAATGTGCCTGGTATTATTGGCTTTGCCAAGGCCGCACAACTTGCACATGAACATTTAGAAGCGCATATCGCCCACAGTGTGGCCTTGAGAGACCGATTGGCAAATGGCATTAAAAACACAATTCCATACATTAAGCACAATGGACATCCCACACTTAGGCATCCAGGTAATGTGAATTTTTCATTTGAATTTATAGAAGGGGAGTCGTTACTTTTAAGCTTAGATATTAAGGGCATTGCTGCGAGCAGTGGATCGGCATGTACATCGGGTTCTCTAGATCCCTCGCATGTCTTGATGGCCATTGGGTTGCCCCACGAAATCGCCCACGGCTCTTTGCGCTTAACAGTCGGTGATTTCACGACTGAAGAAGAAGTAGATTACACCGTGGAGCAATTGGCAATTATCGTTGACCGCTTAAGACAAATGTCTCCTCTATATGAGGCTGTGACTAAGGGAGGAAAATAATTATGTATAATGATATCGTTATGGAACACTTTATGAATCCACAAAATGTCGGTGAAATTGAAAATGCCGATGGCGTTGGTCAAGTGGGCAATGTAAAATGCGGCGACATTATGAAAATCTACCTAAAAATTGATGAAAATGAAGTTATAGAAGATATTAAGTTCAAGACTTTTGGTTGTGGCTCGGCGGTGGCATCTTCCTCAATGGCTACGGTCATTATTAAGGGAAAGACAGTCGAAGAGGCCTTAGCAGTAACAAACAAGGACGTTCTTGTCGCACTGGGTGGCTTGCCAGCAGTTAAGGTTCACTGTAGCGTGCTAGCAGAACAGGCGCTTAAGTCTGCGGTGTACGACTATGCGCAAAAGACGGGCAAACACTATGCTGCACTCGAGGGTTTTGACCCTAGTCATGACGATCACGACCACGATCATGGCGACGATCATGGCGATGAGGCATAAGTTCAATAATGATTAATCAAGCAGTGCTCGCCGACATTGTTCAAAGACCACCGCTCATCGATCCCATCACCGGACTCGATAAAAACCGAGTCGTGATCGGCATGTCCGGCGGTGTGGATAGTACAGTGGCCGCTTATTTGTTAAAAGCCCAGGGCTATGAAGTAATCGGTATTACGATGAAGCTTTGGGATGACCCAAGTGAGGCGTATGCAGAGAATTACGGTGGTTGTTGCAGTCTATCTGCTGTGGAAGATGCCAGACGCGTGGCTGCAGCGCTGCAAATACCATTTTATGTCGTCAACTTTAAAGCGCCCTTTAAAGAAAAAGTCATGGATTACTTTGTAGATAGCTATCGCGTTGGTGAAACGCCGAATCCTTGTGTTATGTGCAATAAGTATATTAAGTTTGACAAACTGCTCTTAAAGGCCAAAGAATTAGGTGCGTATTACGTAGCGACCGGTCACTATGCTAAGATCGAATGGGATGCAACTGTCAATCGCTATAAGTTGATGCGCTCAAAAGAACTCAGCAAGGACCAAACCTATATGCTCGCCAACTTCACGCAGGAACAATTGGCGCACACACTGATGCCAATTGGCGCCTTCTCTTCCAAACAAGAGGTGCGTGAAATTGCACAAAAGCTCGATTTTGTAGTGGCCCGCAAGCCCGATAGTCAAGAAATATGCTTTATTCCCGACGATGACTATGTTCGGTTTTTAAGAGATCAACTTGAGACGCCAGTGGTTGAGGGCAATTTTATTGACAGGGAAGGCAATGTCCTTGGACGACATAAGGGTATTATTTACTATACTGTCGGTCAGAGAAAGGGCTTAGGCGTCACATTTGGTAAGCCTATGTATGTAGTAGGGGTGAATCACAAGACCAACGAAGTGATTCTTGGACCAGACGAAGAGGTGTTCAGTCAATCCTTTATTGCAAGAGATGTAAATCTCATTAGCTTCGCCTCGATTACAGCGCCCCTTCGCGTTGGTGCAAAGATAAGGCATACAAAAAAAGAAGCTCCAGCATTGCTCGAGCCCCTAGAAAACGGCGATTATCTTGTGACCTTTGACGAACCCCAGCGCGCGGTGACACCGGGCCAAGCCGTGGCATTTTACATTGGCGATGAAGTGGTCGGCGGTGGCTTTATCCGTGGTTAAAAGCGTGGTTTTGGCACCTTTTCTTTAGAAGAGGTGCTTTTTATCTGTGTACGTAGAGAATTTTCTTGCTGTGATCTACCAATGACACGCCTTCATAACCGCGACCCAACAGCTTTTGCTGCGTGTTAATGTGATCGATTTCTATTGTGGTGGTTAAGTGAAAGTCTCTACATAGCGTGTCTTTAAGTGGCTTATGCAGTATAAAACGCCACAGCCCTTTGCCATTGTCGAGTTTATCTGCGTATTTGCGCTTAAGGGCTTTGATTCTAAGGCCTGCCCGCATCACGTTGTTTAAGCTAAAAACATTGTAGGGAGACACGGTGCAAAGCACATCGGTGACTTGATTATCTTTAAGTAGCTTTTGTGCCATGATCAGTGTTTTATATTGGAGTTGATTGCCCCGATAGGTGGGCAAGATAATTGTCGTCTCTAAATGTGCGGGTTTGATAAAGGCTTTTTTTCTGTATAAATCGTCTTCTAGTGTTTTTTGCTCGCTAGCTTCTGGAATGGCAACAAGGCGGTACCCTACAATCGCATTTTTCTCATCTAGAACGCCAATGGCAAATCCGTTCTCTATGGCTTTTTTGATGTCTTCTCTATTGTCTTTGACGAATAGGGCTTTTGATGGGAGCATTTCGTAGATATATCCCTGCAGTTCGAGCATTTCGTCGATGGAACTGGTATCTAGGAGTTGATAGTGAATTTGCTTTGCCTTTTGCTTTTGTGTGATTTCGACAGGGGAGCTAAAAGGTAATCCCAAAAGCGCTGCATTTTGCGCCATTGTATCGAAGGGAGATTGAAAGCTCTCTTTTAAAAATACGGTGTCTGAACCTAAATGATGAGTCGATGTTATGGACATAGTGACCTCCTTTTTTAGTAATGATAAACTAAACGATATCTAGCAACTTGTTAAGTTGTATAGAGTTGTATGTTTGTGAGTTAATTCTATCATACAACTTATATATGTTCAAGGAATTGTATGTTAATTTAATGATTACAATTTGAAATAGAAGCAGTGTTTTATGCATTTTTTTTGTGCATCGCAGATGTCGCATGGCATTGACCATTTGTCGAAAATTTGATATAGTGAGAGCATGATTTTGGCGATGACGAAGAAAGAAATCTCCATTAAAAGAGAGAGGGCCTTGGCTGAAAGCCTTCACGGAGATAGAAGCAGCTTCTGAGCTGGCAATAGCCTTTAGTAGGCGACTTGCCCGTATGCAATGCGTTAAATGCGAGGTTAATGACCTTCTAAGCGATCTT
>CALFXQ010000033.1 GCA_937958285.1 uncultured Fusibacter sp.
ACCACAAAAACACGCCCAGAGTTACCGACATTAAGTGAAGAGAGCAAATTGGGCAGGGATGACAAATTAAAATCAATGACTGAAAAACCAAAGGACTCACCTTTTTTAATACTCGAATTATCCGGACTATTCTCGCGATAGCGCAGGGCCATAATCGCTGAAATAACGAGTTCTCCTGTTCCCCACTCCACGTACGGATCTGTAAAGGCCACATCGTTCTTGCTCATCGCCACATTATACCAAGGTCTAGATGAAACCTTGTAGGTCGCGTCTGGGATTGTACCTGTGCTATCGAGATAAAAGTTGGCAGATTCATTTGCAACCCATGCGAGAAATACTTCTTTATCACTTTGCGCAATTGACCGAAGACTATCGTAAACGCGAGGATACAATGGATGATTAGTAACATCCTCTCTCGTTTTTACTTCTTTCAAATATGTCTCAATGGATGCATCTAAGCCTAATTGCCTTACCCTGATTGCAGCATTTTCGAAGAGCAACTCAATTTCACGCGATGCTAACTTCATTTCAGAATGCATGCGATTAGATAGCTCTTGCTCTTTGATTTTTGCAACATATAGACCAATAATCGTACTCGATATTACTATTAGAATTAAAAAAACGACTACAATATTTAAAAGCAGCTGATAGGATAGTCTGCTCTGGATCCATCTTAGCATAAACACCTCCAGTGTTATTGCAAATTTACCCAGTAACGAACCTACTAAACAGCTGCTTTTGGTTATCGCTTCACGCGATAGAGTTTTCCATTAATACGCTTTTCTTTCATTGCCTTTAGTACAATGCTTTCTTTGCCATTAAGAACGTCAATCTGAGTGAACTGATCCAGAATTTCGATTTTTCCGATATCACTTTGATTAACTCCAGGAATGCTCCTAAGTGCAGAGATGATATCTGAAGTCTTTAATCTGCTATTGCTTCTACCCGCTAGGAGTTTTACTTGAGCTGCGCCTGAAACTTTCGCTGCTGTGTAACGCTTGTTATCACGCGTCTGTTTCTGAACAGCTGGAGCCCTTTGTATATGCCCGCCTTTGCATGGAATAGTATAACCCAGATATTTCTCTAAAGCATTGAAGCGATCCTGTTCAGTGGGAATGACTAAAGAAATGGCAACTCCCATCTCTTTAACACGACCTGTACGACCGATTCTGTGAATATATTGTTCATGCTCAAAAGGAACACTGTAATTGACCACATGTGTGACCCCTTCAACGTGAAGACCACGGCCTGCCAAATCAGTCGTCACTAATAATCTCACTTCACCACGCTTAAATGCTTTAATCACCATGTTACGCGCATCTTGTTCCATGCCACCGTGTAACATTCCACAGCTCATTGTGCCTTTTTTTAGTATCGGATATAGTCGTTCTACCTGATTCTGGGTATTACAAAATACAATAGCTTTATCGGGACGCTCTCTTCTGAGCATTTCTCTCAAAAAATCGACTTTCTTTAATCCATCAACCGCATAGTACAATTGCTCAATTTGCTCGTGTTGCTTTTCATCTTCAACAAGATCTATGCGTATCGGTGCCTGTTGATACTTCTGTGACATATAGATGACTTCTTGGGGGATTGTCGCCGAGAACATACTCGTTGTTCTGGCATCTCGCTTAGCCATGCGGTTGACAATAGCCTCAATTTGATCTTCAAAGCCCATCAACAACATCTCATCCGCTTCGTCAAGCACAAAAAAACTCACGCTACTCAGCTTCACATTGCGTTTCTCTAAATGATCTACTAATCGTCCAGGAGTGGCGACGATTACATGCGGGTACTTTTTTAGTGCTTTTCTTTGTATTTCAATGGGCTGTTTGCCATAGAGTGCCACTGAACGAACACCAAGATACTTACCCACCGCTTGAACTTCTTCGTTGACTTGATCAGCAAGTTCTCTTGTTGGCACAAGAATCAGTGCTTGTATCATCTCCACATTGCAGTCTATCGTTTGCAAAATTGGTATCACAAATGCGCTTGTTTTACCACTTCCCGTTTTAGCACTTGCTATAATGTCTTTCTTCTCAAGAATAATTGGTATAGCCTGTTCTTGTATAGGCAAAGGAGAGACAAATCCCAAATCGCTTAAAGCATGCTTTATCTCAGGTAGTAATGCCATTTCTTTAAATTTCATATCACTTTTTAACCTTTCACATCTAGGTGCACGAACTTCTCTTGACCTATTACTATATCATAAAACCACTTGGTTACTCAAGAAGTGAATTCATGTTATAATGGGTAAGTAAAAATTAAGGAGCATCCACATGATTAAAAACAACCCACCATCTCGTAAATTGCTTATACTTTTATTGCTTATTGGCATCTCTAGTATTTCAATTTCACCCATTCTAAACAAATTTTCTTCAGCTGCACCTATTACAATTGCTACTTATCGCATGTTCTGGGCCACATTGCTCACATTTTTCATAGCAAGAAAAGGACTCGAAAAAATCGCCCACATCACGCGATGGGAGTGGTTCTTACTGATTGTTTCTGGAACGGCTCTTGCTGTGCATTTTTGGAGTTGGATTGCTTCTCTTACTATGACAAGTGTTGCAATATCAACATTGTTAGTCAGTATTCATCCCATAATTGTCATACCCCTAAGTATTTTTTTGTTTAAAGAGCGCTTTGACTTTAGAAAAATCATTGGTATTGTACTCGTACTTGTGGGCTCTGCGGGTTTCATGCTCATAAATGGAAGGTCTGACAGCTTGTCCATTCTTATCGAATCACCGACTGGTTCATTGTCCAGCGCCTTGATTGGTATGCTTTTGGCCGTGCTAGGCGCAATAACAATAGCCGTTTATCTCATCATTGGGAGAGCCCTGCGCCCCAGAATTTTGACGAGAACCTATACATTTATTGTGTACGCCATCGCCTCGGCTGTCTTGTTTAGTATGATGATATTCACACCTTCTCGTGAATGGCTACCCGATTCAATTAAGCTCACAGACCATTTACTCTTTATATTGATGGCCATTATTCCAACACTCCTCGGACACTCCATTCTCAACTATCTCCTCCAATGGATTGACGCAAGCGCAATCTCTATTGCCACCCTCGGAGAACCAATTATCGCATCCTTCATTGCGTGGTTTTTGTTTAAAGAATACTTGACCTTTGCAGAGTTATTGTTGGGCATGGTGATTCTGACAGGTATAATTTTGACTGAGTATGCATCAAAAAAGCGTATGACTTGACTATGCCTCTATGGTTTGTTAAAGTTAATGTGTACCTGCGGGTGTAGCTCAATGGCAGAGCTCTAGCTTCCCAAGCTAGCTACGAGGGTTCGATTCCCTTCACCCGCTCCACAGAAAACCCGTAGAAGGTGACCTTTGTATTTCAAAGGCTCCGCTACGGGTCTTTTTTGAATTAATGGGATCCCAGCTCTTTGTGAAATTGCTTCAAATAGAGCTCCATAAAAGCGTGAAGCTCCTTTGCTTTTTCCCTTGCAGTCTTTGTATGCATCAGGTCTTGAAGCTTCAACAACTTTTGATAAAAATGACTCAATGAATCCTCCCCATCACTTTCTAGATTGTAGATGGGTCGTTGATGCGCACCACCAAATGCGAAGGTACGTGCAATGCCTATGGCACCAAGTGCATCAAGTCTATCCGCATCTTGAACAATTTTGGCTTCAAGCGTTACTGGCGCGTTTTTATTCTCACCTCTTTTGTAAGACACACTATTAATAATTTCGATTATTGAAGCTATTTGCGATACACTCAAAGAAATGGACAATGTATGACAAAGCTCTCTGAAACACACCTCTCTCTGAGCGTCTGAGAATCCCAATTTATGATCCCAAACATCGTGCAACAGTGCGCTCATGGCCACGATAAAACCGTCTGCTCGCTCTTCATTGGCTAGGCTAATCGCTTGATTATAAACCCTTAAAATATGCAACCAATCATGTCCAGTGTGGTCGTTCTCACACACTGAGCGCACATATACCTCAATACGTGATAGGATCTCCTCAGGCGTATTGACCATCTCTTTTTTTAACTCTTTTAATTGCTGCATCATACTTTCGTCCAAAATCAAACCCCCAATTGTTCACATGTTTTTCTCTATTATACCACCTTAAGTAACATAGTTAAAACAACGTTAAATGGGTATCTATTATGATTATCGAGCGCTCATTTCGTATTATTTTGCGCTTCTAGGAGGTAAGATGACTCTGATTCACGACCATTTGCCCGTAGCCCTTCAGTATATTAACCAACTTATTATAAGTAATCCTGATGTAACATATGTCAATATGGCCGATTACGAGCGCAGCATCGTTGGGACCTTATTACAACTGATAAGTAAAATGTCTGGCTGCAAAGTACATAACCTCTATTACCCATTGGGCATTCAAAAGGCTTATCCTTCTATTTCTGCTAGCACTGGGAACCATATCACCACCATTGCATCCGAGTTTATGGAAATCGCCCTTATTCACGATAAAGGTCAAACCACCTTCTTAGACAACGATATCCTGTTGATTAAACTGCTTCTCAATACTACCCATGATCATCTGTCACACCTCATGTCACTTCAGCGCTTAAAAAAGAGCGAGCAAATCTTTCAACTCACTTTTCAGCAGGTGGGTACTGGCGTTTGCCAAACTGACTTGGACGGCTATATTCAAGATGCCAATATTAAATTTTGCGAGATTATTGGCTACACAAAAGAAGAGGTCATAGGACTTCGCATTAAAGATCTTACCCACCCCGACGACTGGAAAATTGACATCGCGTTTAAAAAACGACTCTTTCAGTACGAAATACCATACTTCTCAATGGAGAAACGCTATTTCCGAAAAGATGGAAGTGAAATTTGGGTGTATATTACAGTGACCTTAGTTCGCGCAGATCACTACCAAAATGAATTCTTGATTGGAGTGATTCAAGACATTAGCGCAAGAAAACATGCAGAGCTTATCTTGCTAGATTACACAGGTTCTCTAGAAAGGCAGATTTCCGAGCGCACACAAGAATTAACCCTCGCAGCTACTACAGATCCCTTGACAAATACTTTCAATAGGCGTTATATGAACGACTGCCTACATGCCGAACGCGAAAGGTATTTGGTAACTAATAAGGTGTTTTCGATCCTGTTATTAGATATCGATTACTTTAAACACATCAATGATCAGTATGGCCATGGTATAGGTGACCATGTACTCATCGATATTTCCAATACGATCCATTCTCTCTTGCGCAACGAGGACACACTGTCCCGTTGGGGAGGTGAAGAATTTCTAATTTTACTTCCAGGTACGAACACAACTCACGCATATGCTATCGCAGAACGCATACGCACAACCATTCAAAATATGCCTATTAGCGCCTCAAATCACACAATCAACGTCACCATCACTCTAGGCGCAATTACCATGGACGGCAACCTAAGTATCACAGATCTTCTCTTGTTTGCTGATAAAGCCCTCTATCTTGGAAAGAAGAAAGGTCGTAACTGCACGATAATTTCAGATAAGCAAAAGCAAGATCACCAATAAATAGTACTACATATTAGTACCTGTTGACAATTCGAGGTGATTCCACTACAATGAGCATACACAAAGTTAAAGTCCACTTTTTTCTTTAACCTAGGAGGAGCTATGAAAATCAGACTTGTCACAGATAGCACTTGCGATTTAACACCAGAGTATTTGGCAACTAGAGGTGTCTATTTTGAGTCTTTAAAAGTTTTATTTGGCGATGTCGAGTATACCGATAAAATCGATTTAACAGCAACAGAATTCTACAAAAAAATGGCCGAGTCACCAGTATTGCCTACTACTTCACAAGTCAATCCCAATGCCTTTGAAGAAAAATTCTTAAAAATACTGCAACAAGATGAGCACATCATCGCGATGGTCCTCAGTTCTGAACTGAGTGGCACTTACAGTGCTGCTTCGATTGCTAAATCTACCATTGAAGATGCACATCCTGAATATGTAGGACGCATTACCCTTGTCGACAGCAGAACTACCAGTTTCGGTTTAGGTCTATTGGTGATTCTTGCGCAAGATCTAATCGATGCGCATAAACCACTTCAAGAAATAATACAAATACTCGATAAGAGCATCGATAATCAACAGCTATATGGCTTACTTCACGGCCTAGACAACTTAGTAAAGGGCGGTCGCCTATCTGCAGGTAGCGCTATGATAGGCAATTTACTGAATGTAAAACCCATTATCGAAGTAAAAGAAGGAAAAGTAAATATCGCCAACAAAGTGAGAGGCGCAAAAAAAGGCATGCAGTGGATGATTGAGCAATTGACACTCGCCTACCCATCCAAGCACATCCCTATGCTCGGACTTGCACATGCAAATAATCTAGAGAAGATTCGAGCATTCGAAGCACTTTTAAAAGAAAGCTTCACCATCGACAGCATTCATATACTTGAAATTGGCCCAGTTGTGGGCACGCATGTAGGAGCCGATACCATTGGCGTCGTGTATTTTAAATAAAGAAAAGGTGCCACCCTC
>CALFXQ010000034.1 GCA_937958285.1 uncultured Fusibacter sp.
GTTGTTTAAGCTAAAGGATTTTTCCCAATATTTCACATTAAACGAAGCCTAAAGGAGCCATATATGCATATCTTATACGACCTGTACTATACAAATAGAGACGTGTTTAAGCGCACGAATAAACTGATGGCCGAACACGATATTCTCATGTACGTGGGTTTAATTTACATTCCCTTTTTATGGATAGCCAATTTCGTTGCCCAAAGCTTGCCGCTATTCGGGGGGATGGTGTGGTTTTTAGCAGTGGCCATGGTACTGTCGGACTACTTCTATTTAATTGATTTAGCAACAAAAGGGTACAAGACGGGTTGGAAAGACGTCAAAGATGGGTTTATGGTCTTTACCAGAAAGATGTTCAATATTTTATTTATCTTATGGGTTGTCAATTTCGGTGTGAATCTCTTGATTTTACCCCTACTTCCTGGGTTTTTACAGGTGATTGTAGCCCTGCTTTACTGGGGTGGCTCTTTGCTCTTGTTGAATGCACTTCCTGAGGTGCTGTATCAAAAACCACATTCAGATATTGAGGCTATAAAGTACGCTTGGGAATTTCAAAAAACCAACTTAGCTCCATGGTATGTGCCTAATGTGATCATGATTGCAATGCTATTTGGTGGAAGTTTGCTTATCGGACCAGCTACAGCGCTTTTTAGTGGTCTCCCGGCAGCGCTAGCATCTGCGGGCATTACTGTAGTGCTTCTAATATTGGCCCAATTGGCAGTGGGCTATATGATGCTCTATCGCGGCTTGCTCTTTAATAAACTCGACACCACCTCGCGCCAGCGCAGACTCATGAAAATGACCCACTAATTTAGCGACTCAAACACGCCGTTTTTTACGAAATAAAGGAGCCTATATGAAGCGGGTAATGATCCACCATAATTATAAGCCAGAAACCTTGAAGGCCAAGAAAGTTTTAATCCGCCTACTCAAGCAGAACCATTTTCATCTTGTGGATCAGCGACCAGAGTTAATCATCGTCATTGGAGGCGATGGTACCATGCTTAGCGCTGTGCGCAGCCATCGTCAAAAGCATGTGCCATTTATAGGTGTTAATACAGGCAGCTTAGGTTTTTTGCCTACAGTTGGGCCCAATCAGCTTGAAGAGCTGGTGGATGTGTTAAACCAAAAAAAATATACAATCCAAAAGTACCCTTTGCTAAAAGTGAAGTGCACAACGGTGACAGGCACTATCGTGGAAAACTATGCCTTTAATGAAATTCTTTTAAAACACGTCGAGCCTCGATTGATGGAGGCTAAGCTTTATATCAATCAAAAGCCCTTTAACTACTTTACTGGCGATGGCTTAATTATTTCAACTCCCATTGGCGCAACGGGCTATGCTATATGGGCTGGTGGTGTTTCAACACATTCAGAGCTGCCGGTTTTTCAGATTACACCGCTGAATCCCAACGACAACTCTATCAACAGACCATTAAAACACTCCATGGTGGTCCCACTCGATACCCACCTCAATCTTCAAGTAGTAAAGGCGAGAAGCCGTGCCGTAATTGTGGCATGCGATGGTATTAAAGTATCCAACGATTACATTCAAGAGCTCGATGTGAATGTGGCAGAAGATTCGATTAAGATTTTGCGCATTGGAGACTTTGATTACTTTGAATTTTATAAACACAAGATTATCGATAAAAACATCAGCCGCTCGCTAGAGTCAGAGACCCGCTAAAGGAGGCATTTATGTCAGTAATTTTAAGAGCAATGGAGATGAGAGACGTACCTAAGGTGCTGGGCTTGTTTGGCCAGCTTAGCGCAGAGATGACCGCAGTGCCCTTTGACAGTATCGCCAACGAAGCACAGATTGCCGATTGGCTCGATCGTGAAGATACATTTGTCTATGTAGCTGCAGACGGAGACCTAATTTTGGCGGTAATTCGAGCAAAGCGTGGACAGGGCAATAAGGAACACGCTGCACATATCGCCCTCGCCGTCGACGAACGATTTGGTGGAAGAAAGTATGCAGCTCAATTGACTGAGTTTTGCATAGGTGCCTTAAAAGAAGTGGGTGTAGAGTTGGTGCGCGCCTTTGTTTACAGCAATAATCAATCTTCAATAGAAACCGTTCTGTGCTGCGGGTTTACCTTAGGTGGCTCCGTGTATAAACACCATTACGATCTAAATGCAGAGCGTTATATCGACGATTTGATTTTTTACAAAGAGATTTAATAGATACAATTTAAGATGGAGAACAATATGACTTTACAGGAACGCATCGATGCCAAAAAGCATCAACTTTTTTTTATAGAGCTAAATAAAGACATTACCCTCGGTGACAGAGTTTTTCCAAAGGGGTTGGATTTACCCGTCGACCCAGATGCCATAAAGACCATGGTCACCCATGGTAAAGATCACTTCGATTTTAAGCAGATGCTCAGAGATATGTGTATTATTCTAGGCCTTGATCCCACATTTAACCACTATAACACCTATAAAGACATGGTGGGCGCTGCACTTTCTAATCCATATCCGTATTGCATGGGCCTTGGGGTATCTGCATCCTCTCAGGCCCAGTGGATTGATGCCATCGCATTCTTTAAGGCGGCATTGGTTTTCGAAGAACAGTTCGATGCATATTACCACTTAGGCCGCGTGCATTATGCCATGGCCATAGCCAAAGAGCCAACACCGGGGGCCCTAAAGGCATCAAAGCACTATTTTGAACAGGCAAAGGCGCTGGAGTTAAGACCCGAAGTAGATTACTATCTCACTTTTATCTTACACTTAGAAGAAAAGCACATTGAGGCTTTAACCGTTGCGAGGCGCTTGTTACAATCCGAATTAGAAGAGACCCTCGCGCTAGACCTGCTTGGAAAGATGCCAATTTTAGAAGACAAGGCAATCTATCAAGAAGGGGTGGCGCATATACTCGAAGAGCGGTTTCAAGAAGGCTTAGAGGCGTTATTGTCCCTTTCAGAACTCGCCCTAGACGATTGGAAGGCCCAGTTTTTTATTGGGCTAGGGTATCGAGGCATTGGTCAACTGTCACAGAGCCTCCAACACTTATTGCGTGCAAAGGCCCTCAATCCAGCAGAAGACCGCATCTTTAACGAGCTCGGTTTAGTGGCCATGATGCTCGAAGATCATGCTAATGCCAAAATCTTTTTGATGGAGGGGCTTAAAATCAAGCCGCTTAATTACGATATCTTATGTAACCTAGGTATACTTTTAATGGAGACCGGCGACTGGACCCATGCCGAAAAATTTATTGAAGAGGCCTATCAGCTCAATAGCGAAGACCCGATTATCGTGCAAACGCGTGCCTACTTTCTCCAAAATAGACCAAGTAAGGACATCGTCCATTGAACAATAAAACATTAAATGCCAAGGCCTATAAGGCCCACGTCGAAGGCTATCCCATTAAGGAGTGGCCATCTGTCTTTATGCAAGAGTCGGAGCTAACGACTCAATCCTTAAAAAACGAACAACAAAGGCTCAATCGACGCTATCAGAATTATTGTATGCTTCTCGAGAACTTAGACACCCTGTGCCAATTCGACAGGCGCTTTATGGGTGAGGGTCTAGCCATTGGCGTTGACGAAGCGGGTAGAGGCCCCTTGGCTGGGCCTGTTGTGGCAGCGGCTTGTGTCATTCGCCCTTCAGAGCAATTACTCGGACTCAATGATTCGAAGAAACTCTCGGAACCACAGCGAGAAGCCTTGTTCCAAGCCATAACCTCACAAGCCATTGCCTTTGGCATCGGTGAAGTATCGCATCAGCGAATCGATGAAATCAATATTTTAAATGCCACAAAAGAGGCGATGGCCATTGCCATTCATCAAGTACTAAAGCAACTCTCAGAGAGCGAAACGCCTATTGAAGGCCCAGTCGGCATCATTACAGATCATGTGAAGCTCACTGGCTTTGATTTACCCATGCTTGCCGAGGTTAAGGGCGATCAAAAGAGCCTCTCGGTGGCAGCTGCATCTATTCTTGCAAAAGTGACAAGGGATAGAATAATGAAAGAAAACGCCTTCCAATATCCTGGATATGGATTCGAAATCCACAAAGGCTATGGCACACCCATGCATTACGATGCCATTAAGATGCTAGGTATTAGCCAAATTCACCGATTGACCTTCTTAAAGAACCTCGATCGACCATAAAGTTAATATCGACTACCGTCACAAAAAGGGGGGGGTGAGTAAATGGCGATTGCACCCATTCAAGCCCAAATGCTTCAAAGTCTAGGTCAGTTAAAAGAGTCAGACCAGCAAAGCATCAAAGGGCGCGTCGTGGCAATAGAGGGCAATCAAGTGGTAATCGATGTACTTGGTCAGCGACTGTCTATTGCAGCTAGTGCGCTAGAAAAAGTCAATATCGGCCAATTGCTCTCTTTTTCTATGGTCACCCTTGAGGGAGGCAAACAAGGACTAAAGCTAAGTGGTGCCGAGAACAACCCCGAGACAATAAAAGCAGCAAGCAGCCCTCAAAACCTTCCTGTTCAAGGGGAGGCCACAGAGGTGTTCGAAGCTGTGCTAAAAAATCAGCTCAAGAATTACGGCGTACAAGTGACCGAGGCGAACATGGGTCTTGTGAAGGCCCAAAGGGCCCAGGGCTTGCCCATGACAAAAGAGGTTTTTTTGCAGTTAAAGAGCCTTCAATATCACATCGAGGGGATTGCTAAAAATTTAGAGGCCATTTCCAATGGCTCAACCCTTCGTCCTGCTGCACTAGATGTAAAATTATGGCTACAATCTCCTGAGCAGGTATTGGCGCAAGTCACACAACTTGCACAAGGAACACAACTTGCACAGGGGGCACAAACTTCAGCCTCACCCCAGAACTCGCTTGAAGGTGGTGCGCATGATGTTGCACAAAAGGCGATCGTGACTGACGCGCCAACACCTAAGGCATTGACAATCGAAAGCGTTATTAAGGGCGAATTAGGCGCAAGGGCTGCGGTAGAAGCTAATGTCGCAGTAGATGCAAAGGCTGTGGTAGATTCAAAAGTTGTGGTAGATTCAAAAGTAGTGGTTGATTCAAAAGTTGTGGTAGATGCACAGACCCATGTCCAAGAGAAAGCACAAACACTGCCGCACAATTTAGAAGCTAACAGCACAAGCACAGAAAGACAAGGGGCGTTACAGCCGGTGCAGGCAGCTTCCTTTAGCACTCGTGCACAGCAACTTTTAACGGGTTTAGTTAAAACACCCGAGACGCTCAATCAAACCCTTGCATATATGCTTAGGCAAGGGATTCCAACCCAAACCTTAGACATCGTCATTGTCAGCCAATATTTAAAGGGTGCAACGGGCCTCAGTGGCGCCTTCGACGATTTACTAAACGCCATTCAAGGCGGGCACCTCGAAAGTACACAAGGTGATGCGAAAGAAGTGGCATTGCTTTTAGACAAACTTAAAATGCAGCCTCTACCTTGGTCAAAATGGCCAACCGAAATGGATGCGCAACAACTAAAAGAGCAAATTACCAATTTTTCTGCACTCGCCGAGCATTTGGGCGAACTTACAGTGCAAAGTGAAACGGGTGCCTATAGCGATCAACTTGAAGCGATTAAGAGAACTGTTCAAATTAGTCAAGAAGCGAGTCAGTGGACAAATCTTTGGTTACCTCAACCCTTAAATCACCTGCTTCAAGATGTGGAAATTTTTATAAAAAGAGACAACGACAAATCGCGAAAAATCGATCCCGA
>CALFXQ010000035.1 GCA_937958285.1 uncultured Fusibacter sp.
GGCGCGACGCGATTGATCGACAGCCTTACCCTGAAAGTGTTCACCCAACTCATAAGATACCTTGCTATCATTGAAAGGTGAAGGAATTACGCGCATTCTAATCACACACTTTATGGAAGAGGCAGTACTTGCAGACCGCGTTGTCGTTATGCACGAAGGAAGATATCTAATCAGTGGTGAACCTAAGTCTATTTTCAAACAAGCAGATTTAATGTTAAGCCACGCACTCGATGTACCCGAAGCCGTCAAAATCGCCCATATTCTCCGACAAAGTGGCATTAGCTTATCTGAGGATATACTTGATAGAGAACAATTGGTAAAGGCAATATGTCAATACGCATCCGTCACTTAAATCACGTCTACGACCCCGGAAGCCCCTACGAAACAAATGCGCTTATCGATATTAATCTCGATATTGCGAGGGGCGAGTTTATAGGCCTAATAGGTCATACCGGTTCAGGCAAAAGCACGTTAATACAACAACTTAACGGCCTTTTAAAGCCACAAAGTGGGCAAATTGTAGTCAATGGCTACGATATTACTGCAAAGGGTATCAAATTGTCAGATATACGCAAGCGCGTGGGCATCGTCTTCCAGTATCCAGAGTATCAATTATTCGAAGAAACGGTGCTAAAAGACGTGGCTTATGGTCCTACAAATCTAGGTTTGGCCAAGGATGATGCGCTTCGAATAGCCCATGAAGCTTTAGAATCAGTTGGATTCAACCCAGAAGAGATTGGCGGGATGTCTCCCTTTGAGCTGTCGGGTGGGCAAAAGAGACGCGTTGCCATTGCTGGGATTCTAGCGATGCAGCCCGAAGTCTTGATTCTCGATGAACCCACTGCTGGCTTGGATCCAAAATCGCGACGAGACTTGCTTGAACTTGTGGCAAAAGAGCACCGGGCTCACAAGAGGACTACTATTCTTGTAAGTCATTCCATGGAAGATGTGGCGCGTTATGTGGACCGCATTATTGTTATGGACTCGGGCATGATCAAGTTTTTCGATGTGCCTGCAGCGGTTTTTGAGCATGAAGCTACACTGAAAGCGCTGGGGCTAGATATACCTGAAGTTACTAAAATCATTAAAGCGCTGAATCGGAAGGGCTTTAATTTGCCAGAAGATATATATCACTACGAGGTGTTGGCGAAGCTATTGGTGGAGCGGCTTGGAGGTGACCCATGTTAAGGGACATTACCATTGGGCAGTATTATCCGACGAATAGCGTTGTGCATCAAATGGATGCGCGTTTTAAGATATTGGCGACCTTTGGCCTGTTAACACTTCTGTTTCTGGTTCAGTCGCTTGTTGCCTATGTGCCAATTGTAATCTTCTTGTTGGCACTGATCAAAATTACAGGTGTACCTCTCAAGTTTGTCTTGCGCGGATTAAAGCCGATTGTAATTATTATCTTACTGACGGTGAGCATCAATCTCTTTATGACGCCTGGTGTGACCCTCGTTAAGTTTTGGTTTTTGACCATATCTTATGAAGGCTTAAGACAAGCGGTTTTCATGGCATCTCGATTGATGTTGCTCATAATGGGCAGTTCTATGATGACCTTTACCACTTCGCCGATAGAGTTGACGGACGGTATTGAGCATTTGTTAAATCCCTTTAAGCGTATTGGTGTACCGGCTCATGAAATTGCCATGATGATGTCGATTGCCCTTCGATTTATTCCCACCCTGTTAGAAGAGACGGATAAAATCATGAAAGCACAAATGGCGCGAGGTGCAGACTTCGAGACAGGCTCTCTTATTCACCGTGCAAAAAGCCTTGTGCCGATTTTAGTGCCATTATTTATTAGTGCCTTTAGAAGGGCAGATGAGCTGGCCATGGCTATGGAGTCGCGTTGCTACCGAGGTGGAAACGAGCGAACACGCATGAAAAACTTGCAATATACTGTGCGCGATGCATATGGGTTGCTCGCTATGGTCTTACTTATGTGCTCGGTGATAGGTGCCAACGTGATTATGGCAGGTTTTGGCTATGCGATATAAGTGTCATATTGCTTATGACGGCAGTGCTTATTCCGGGTGGCAAAGACAGCCGAGGGTGCATACGGTGCAGGGTGCTATAGAAGATGCCCTTAAGGCGATCTATCTAGAAAAGGTCACCATACACGGTGCATCGAGAACAGACAAAGGTGTACATGCAATAGATCAGGTTTTCCACTACGACACAGAAAAAGAGATTCCTCTAGAAAAGCTTATTAAGGTCATCAACAGGCAGTTGACTGACGATATTCAGCTCGTTAACATCGAGGAAGTTGAGGGTGACTTTCACAGTCGCTATTGCTGCAAAGGCAAGGAGTATCAATACCGTATCGAAACATCTAAAGAAGTAAATGTCTTTCAGTGGCGCTATGTGTATGCCTATCGCAAAACGCCAAATGTCGAATTAATGCGACAGGCTGCGCTTAAATTTATTGGAACGCACGACTTTAAAGCATTTATGGCATCTGGCAGCGATAAAGAAGAGACAAGGCGCACCATTTATCACATTGACTTTCACTATGAAGACACCCAGTTGGTGATGAAAGTCAGAGGCAATGGTTTCTTATACAATATGGTTCGCATAATGGTCGGCGTATTTTTAGACATAAGTGAAGGCAAGTACAGTGAGGATATGGCATTCGAACGCTTTTGTGTTGGCGACCGAAAATTCTTTAAGAGAACGGCTCCCGCACAAGGTCTTTATCTCACAAAAACTTTCTATAGTTTAGAGGATAGTAATTGACTTTTAATATAGACCGTATTATAATGTATTGTGTTCTGTGTATATTTGAAATTGTTTATTCAAACCCTGCCCCGGGTTGAAATAGAGAAACGGTGAAATCTTAATATTAGGAGGAAAACGATGAAGTCGTTCAATCAAAAACCACTTGAAGTGGATAGAAAATGGTACGTTGTCGATGCAGACGGTCAAACACTTGGTCGCTTGGCATCACAAGTTGCTACTGTTCTAAGAGGTAAACATAAGCCAACTTTCACACCTAGCGTAGACTGTGGTGATTTTATTGTCATCATCAATGCAGATAAAGTTGTGTTAACAGGTAAGAAATTAGATCAAAAGCGTTACAGATGGCACACTGGTTATGTAGGCCACTTACGCGAAAGAACTGCGCGTCAAATGATGGACACTAAACCAGAAGAAGTTGTACGCTTGGCTGTTAAAGGGATGCTTCCAAAGAACTCATTGGGCCGCCAAATGATTACTAAATTAAAGGTCTATGCAGGTCCAGAGCACGTTCACGCGGCTCAGCAACCAGAAGCGCTGAAATTTTAATCGTTAGGGAGGGAATTCCATGGCTGTCCAATATCAAGGTACTGGTAGAAGAAAAAAATCTATCGCACGTGTTAGACTTGTTCCAGGCACAGGCGTAGTCACAATTAATCAACGTCCTTTAGAGGAATACTTTGGCTACGAGCTTTTAATTAGAGAAGTAAGAAGACCTTTAGCGCTTGTTGGCGTAGAAGGCAAATACGACGTAATTGTCACTGTAAACGGCGGCGGCTTTACTGGCCAGGCCGGTGCAATTCGTCATGGTATCTCACGTGCGCTTCTTAAAGTTGAAGATACGTTTAGATCACCTCTTAAGGCTGAAGGCTTCCTCACACGCGATTCGCGCATGAAGGAAAGAAAGAAATACGGTCTTAAAGCGGCGAGAAGATCACCACAGTTTTCTAAGAGATAATATGTTTTATCAGAAGCACCCTTTGCAGGTGCTTCTTTCTTTTTGTGGCGATGTGACTGTGGTATAATATTGTCACTAGAAAAAGCGAGGTGTCACTCAATGGGACGTTTAATAAAAAGCTATCTTATGCCGCATCCTCCGATTGTGATTCCAGAGGTTGGACTGGGCTCTCACTCACGATGTATAAGCACATATAATGCAATGGAAGCCGTTGCATCCGAAATCGCGCAGTTGAGGCCGAGGCGCATCATCGTTATTTCACCGCACGGTACGGTGTTTTCTGATGGCATGGCTGTATTATACAATGAGCATCTTCATGGTAATCTCAAAGATTTTGGACATCCCCATATCGCGCTTTCTTATCGCAATGATCGCGCTTTTGTCGATCAGCTCGTCTACTTCGCAGGTCAAGAAGATATCGTACTTGCAAAAATCGACGAGCCCTTTGCCACATCCATCGATGTGCCAGACACTTTAGATCACGGTGCACTGGTGCCACTTTGGTTTATAAACAAAGCTGGAGCAGAAGTAGATATTGTGCACATCACGTATGGCCTATTGGCGATATCGACCCTATATCAATTTGGGACCATCTTAAAGCAAGTCGTAAAAAAAGCCTCCGGAGATAGTGTGATTATTGCCAGTGGCGACTTATCTCATGCTTTGCAAGATCTCGGACCCTATGCATTCCATCCGGCTGCAGAGGCCTTTGATCAGATGGTACTGTCGACTTTTGAGTCGGGAGATCCCATGCCGCTCCTAACGTATCCTCAAAAGCGCAGAGAAGTGGCGAAAGAATGTGGTTTTCGTTCACTTGCCATCGCTTGGGGTGCATTCGACAGAAAGATGGTCAGTGCACATACCTATAGTTACGAATCGCCCTTTGGCGTGGGATACATGGTGGCGAGTCTCAGTGAAAAAGATGGGATTCGACAAAGTTTCGTCGATCCTCTAAAGACATACGAATCAAATGCTTACCTCAAGTATTTGAGCACAGAAGATGATTACGTTAAACTCGCTAGACGTGTGATAGAACATCGGGTGAAAACAGGAGAGCGGCTGGAGTTAAGTGAACTGAGCGAACATGAGGTTTACAATATTGAGTCGGGGTCAAAAGGGTGCTTTGTATCGATAAAAAACGCCTCGGGTTTGAGGGGGTGCATTGGCACCATATATCCTACGAGATCTCATTTAGTAGATGAAATTATTGATAACGCGATTAAGGCGGCTACAGAAGATCCGCGCTTCGACGAAATAGAAGAAGATGAGCTCGAGGGGTTGATAATCTCTGTCGATGTATTGATGGCGCCTGAGCGGGTTGTCGATCAGTCCCATTTAAATCCACATACCTATGGCGTGATTGTCACGGCAGGCGTTAAAAAAGGACTGTTGCTACCTGATTTAGAAGGGGTCGACACGGTCGAGGAGCAACTTAGAATTGCCAAGTCTAAAGCGGGAATCAAAGATGAACCCTATGTGCTAGATCGCTTTGAGGTCGTTCGCCACGAGGGCGATTGGCATGAGTAAGCAGTATCGTCAACTTGTCGCTGCATTGATGGCGATGGTAGTTGGCATGGGGCTCCTTTGGTTTGGTTTTTTTGGCATTGTAGACATGAAGCCTGATTCGGGCCTAAGCGATGAACAAGTACTAGATAGAGCGAGAGAACTGGGTTGGGCACCAATAAAAGAAATACTCGAAACACAGACAACAACAGGTGCGCAAACATCACCAAATGATTGAAGCACTTTTTATCGGGTAAGGATTTAAAAAATAGGAGGCTTATTATGGAAAAAACCCTCGTGCTTATTAAACCCGATGCCGTTGAAAAGAAATTTGTAGGTGAAATCATCGCATTCTACGAGCGCAATGGACTTCAAATACAAGAAATGAAATGGATGTACGCCTCAGAGCCACTTTTGAGGAGGCATTACGAAGAACATGTGAGTAGAGATTTTTATCCCGAGTTGCAGGCTTTTATGCTAAGTGGGCCCATAGTGGCGATTTGCTTTAAAGGGGAAGAGGCAATAGAGGCCGTTAGGGATATGAATGGTTCTACTAACCCAGCAAAGGCGAGATATGGTACTATAAGGCACATGTTTGGCGAAAGTGTTCAGCGCAATGCGGTACACGGCTCCGCAGACAAGGAGCAAGCGGCGCGCGAAGTTGAACTTTGGTTTGGAGAGACTCATTAGTTAACTGTAATATTCAAAAAATGAGAAAGGGAATGCCTTTGGAACATTATTTTTCTGCACAGTCAAAAACAAGTCATGATCTTAAAGAGATGCATGCAACGATTAATAACATTGAGCTCAAGTTCTTTACAAGTAATGCGGTGTTTTCAAAACAACAAGTAGATTATGGCTCTCAAGTGCTCATCGAATCGATACTAGCAAATGAACATCCCTTTTCAGGCAAACTCTTAGATGTTGGGTGTGGCTATGGCACCTTGGGGCTATTCTTTGCAAAAGCATACCCCGATCTCATTTGTCATTTAGTCGATGTGAACGAACGTGCCCTAGATTTGTCAAGGCGCAATGCACAGGTAAATCAACTGTCAGACCGGGTGCACATCTGGCTTTCAGATCAGCTGTCGGCAGTAACAGAAACCTATCAGGTGGTAGTTACTAATCCGCCAATCCGCGCGGGCAAGTCAGTGGTGCATGGCATATACGAAGGTGCCTACCGCGTGTTAGAACCAGGTGGTAGACTCTATATTGTCATTCAAAAGAAGCAAGGTGCTCCAAGCTCGAAAGCGGCATTAGAAGCTCTATTTGGCAGTTGTAGAGTAGTCAACAAACAATCGGGTTACCACATACTATGTGCAACAAAAGGGGCTTAATGCCCTATTTTTTTGAGGATAACAGCAATTTAGAAAAACGGGGTAGGCTATGAAAAAAATGCGGTATTCGGGATTGACGGTAAGTTTGGACTATGAGCTAAGTGATATTGTCAAACAACTTGAGAAAAAGCTATCTGTTAAAGGACAAGAACTAACGTCAGTCACGGTTTTTAAGAGATCGGTGGATGCGAGAAAGTTTCCGGTTACATATAGTTTGACTGTCGACTTCGAAGTTTCAGATAAAATGCATCAAGCAGTTCTTAAAAAGGGTGCTACGTTAGCGCCAGACTATACGTTTAATCCCATAGAAGGCGCAGTTTTTACACAGCGCCCGGTTATCATTGGATTTGGTCCAGCGGGTATTTTTGCTGCATATTATTTGGCGATGATGGGGCATATGCCGATTGTCATCGAAAGAGGAGAAGCCATAGAGGCGCGTGAGCAAACCGTTGAAGCATTTTGGAAGCACGGTACGCTCAATCCAGAGTCAAACGTTCAGTTTGGAGAAGGTGGTGCCGGTGCTTTTTCTGATGGAAAGCTCACCACAAGAGTAAAGGATCCCCTAGCTAGAGAGGTTTTTAATATTTTAGTGTTACATGGGGCGCCGGAGCGCATCTGTATGGATCAGAAGCCACATGTGGGTACCGATCTACTTGTAGAGGTGGTTTCGAGTATGCGCAAAAAAATCGAAGCATGGGGTGGCACATTTTTCTTTGAGGAGCGCTTAGAAAAGCTACTCGTGGAAAACGACAAAGTGGTCGGCATTCAAACAGATAAACGTCAGATAGCCACTAAATGCGTTCTATTGGCCATTGGACACTCGGCGAGAGACACTTTTAAAAAGCTTCACTCTCAAAATGTGGCGATGGCTGCAAAACCATTTGCCATGGGACTGAGAATTGAACATCCACAATCGGCAATCAACGCCGCTCAGTATGGACCTCAAGCGGACCATCCGCGCCTAGGTGCTGCGGATTATGCCGTAAAGGCGCAGGTGAACGGCAGAGGGGTATACTCCTTTTGCATGTGCCCAGGAGGCTATGTCATCAATTCAAGTTCAAGTGAGGCGCATCTTGTAGTGAATGGTATGAGCTATCATGCAAGGACAGGCGCAAATGCCAATTCAGCGCTTCTAATAACGATAAATCCCGATGATTTTCAAGAGAAAGGGCCATTGGGTGGCTTATACCTTCAAGAGGATCTAGAAAAGAGGGCCTACAACTCTTTTGTAGGCAAAAAATCAGGCATAACCGGGAGCCCTGCTATTGAGTATTCTGCCCCCGTTCAATGTGTCGGTGACTTTTTACAAAATCGCGAGACAACAAAGTTGGGTGCCGTTCAAGCGACAGTGCGCCCCGATTATCACTTTGTGGATTTCAACCAGTTATTGCCCGAGTTTATGTGTGAAGCGCTAAAAGAGGCGATACCTGTCTTTGGGCGCCAAATTAGAGGTTTTAATCGCGAGGATGCTGTGTTGACTGGAATTGAGTCGCGATCATCGTCGCCGCTTCGAATGCTTAGAGATGAACACTGGGAGTCTCAGAGTCATAAAGGTCTATTTCCCATTGGCGAAGGTGCAGGCTATGCTGGCGGGATTACTTCTTCTGCAATTGATGGCTTGGCGAGTGTCAATGAAATTCTCAAGCGCATTAGGGACGGATTATGTAAGTATTAGAGACGAGAAAATGTAGTAACTTAACAGAATAATCACGATATTAATAAAATTATATTGTTGCATTCTGTTAATAAAAAGATTAAGATTGAATTACATTGAAAGGGGGTTTATCAATGGCAGAAAAACGAGAAAACTGGGGGAGTAAGATAGGCTTAGTCCTCGCGATGGCAGGTAATGCCGTCGGACTTGGTAACTTTTGGAGATATCCATACCAAGCGGCAAAAAACGGCGGTGGCGCGTTCATGCTACCATATTTCGGAGCACTTATTTTAATGGGTATTCCTCTTATGCTCGTCGAGTGGGGACTTGGCCGCATGGGTGGAAAGTACGGCCACGGTACATTGGGACCTATGGTTTACTTGCAAGCACGCGAAGGTGTAAAGCCAAGAACGGCGATTATACTGGGTGCACTTGCAGGTGGTTTGGCACTTGGCGTTACGCTTTTAGTTAACTCTTACTACAACCACATTATCGGTTGGACAATGGGTTACACTTGGTTATCTATCACTGGCGCTTATATGGGCCCAGATGTAGACACTGGTGCATTCTTTGTGAGTTACATCCAAAACCCAATGTACGTATTTGGCTTCTGGATCTTGGCGTTAACCACATTGCTCTTTACTGCAATGGGTGGTATTCAAAAGGGTATTGAGCGTATGGCAAAGATCTTAATGCCAACGATTTATGTCTTTGGTATTTTGCTCATTATCAGAACGCTTACACTAGGCGCTCCAAATGCAGCTCATCCAGATTGGACACCAATCGCAGGTCTAGACTTTATCTGGTCACCTCGCTTTGAAGAACTCAACTGGGCAGCTACAATGGCGGCTTGTGGTCAAATCTTCTTTACGCTTTCAATTGGCATGGGTATTATCACAAACTATGCTTCTTACCTTAAGCCCGACGAAGATATCGTGCTTTCAGGCTTTACAACAGTGGCGCTCAATGAACTTGCAGAAGTTATCATGGGTGGTACAATTGCGATTCCAATCGCCTACGCATTTTTAGGCCCAGAAGGTCTTGGCAGAAGTATTGGTCTATCGTTTATTGCACTTCCTAAACTCTTTGGTCAAATGGGCTTCGGCAATGCTATTGGTGCTATGTGGTTCTTGTTACTTGCATTTGCCGGCCTTACTTCGGCAATCGCCATGTACAACTACCTAGTATCACTACTTATGGAAAATAGCGCAATCAACCGTAGCAAAGCATCTTTGTTCGTTTGGATTGCCTATATTATCGTAGGTTTACCGGTGGCATTAGAGCCAATTCTCACAAAAACTGCAGATCTTATGTACTTCACAGAAGTCGATAACTGGGTGGGAACTTTCTTCTTGTTCATTCTCGGTATGCTTGAGATTATCGTAACAGGTTGGCTGTTTAAAGAAAAAGGTCTTACAGAAATGAACCGCGGTGCGTACTGGAAAGTACCAACTTGGTTCTACAAGGGCTTTATTCAGTTCATAACTCCAGTACTCATGATAGTCGTACTCGGTTCATACATTGTTGACACCGCTAAAGCCGGCTACTATAATTTAATTCCTAAGTTTGTCGAGGGCAACACTGTGTTGATTCCTTGGGTACAAGCGGGTAGAGTTGTAGTGTTTTCCGTTGTAATCTTGGGTTGTTTACAAGCATACGCGGCAATCAAGCGCTCTTACAAGGAAGAGATTGACAAAAACGAAGTTATTGTTAGACTATAAAGGAGGTCACATATGTCAGCAGGCGCATTGGGCTTTATGGTCTTTGCTTGGGGCACGATTATTATTTCGGTAGTGGTCTCCCTAACATCACTGTTAAAGCACAGTAAATAAACGAATCATATAAGGCCTCCACCGAAGGTGGGGGCCTTTAAAACGGAGGAAAGCATGGCTAAACCACTCAAAGAAGTTCTTGTTGAGCTAGAAAATAGCATCTCAAAGTTTTATCCGGGGGCAAAAGGCGATCGTTACACGAAGCAAGTTCAGCGCGTGAGGCAGTTATACGAGAATATCGAAATACAAGAGAGGCACCAAGAAACGTATAACAGTCTTTGTAAGCGCGGTGTCGAACTCAACAAGGCCTCCAATCTCAAGGATGAAGCAAAGCTTAAGTACTTTTTGAGGTATTGTGGTGCAGCACTCTACGATTTTAGAGATCAAATCGAACCACTA
>CALFXQ010000036.1 GCA_937958285.1 uncultured Fusibacter sp.
TAGTCTTCAAACTTGCCAATGGCTTCTTCATTGTTGTCATCTAAAAAATCAATCTGATCAAAACGGTTCATGGCTTCAGCAACTTCTTTTACCACTTGTCCATGACCACCTGCTCCAATAATCAAAAGATTCTTATTCATTTAAGTTCACTTTTTCTTCCCTTTTGTCACTTTCCCATCCACAAATTAAGCATAATACTACGGTTTCTTCACTTCTGCCTTAGCCATCAGCACTCCTAGCAGTTTTACCCCCACATGATTCAAAGCCTTATTAGCCTTTTTAAGCTCATCAAACTTCGTAAAATGCGCCACCACCATTAAAATCACCTCATCCACAAAACTGGATAAAATCATGGAATCAGATAATGATCATACCGGTGGTGAATCAATTAAGATCACATCGTAAATTCTTTTGGATTCTTACAGTAAGTCCTGTATCTTTATAGACCCAAGCACTTTTGTAGGGTTAGGGGTAGTGCTCCCGAGGTTAACACATGGAGATTAGGAGTCTCTTCTAGGGTTTTAATCGCCCTATCTAGGGCCATGCTATCTGAAGACAGTTACTAATCCCTGTTTACTGCTGAATGGTAACGAGTTCATGGCTTCTAGCCTTACGGTTGTCGCATTCAATCACCAGTACCTTTTATCCGCTTGGGCATAGGCAACAATTTTATAAACAAAAGCTCCCAGTTAGGAGCTTTATTTAATTGTCTTATTTGTGTTTCTTTCCATAATAAGCATAATACTTCTTATTCTTCACTTCCGCCTTAGTCATTAATGCCCCAAGCACCTTTGCACCTACGTGGTCTAAAGCTTTCTTTGCCTTTTTAAGTTCATCAGTCTTTGTTATATGTGCTGCTACTACAAGCACCACGCCATCTACTTCCTTAGAAAGCACCATAGCATCGGCAACGGAAAGCACTGGTGGCGCATCAATCAGTATAATATCGTAGTAGGCACGTGCCTTATCTAGTAGCTCTAGCATGCGCTTGCTACCTAAAATTTCTGCTGGGTTTGGCGGTGTTGCCCCCCCTGTAAGTACATGTAGGTTTGGCAACTCATCTATTTTCTGAACAGTGGTAAGTAAGTCGCTGCCATCTACCAAGCAATTGGTAAGGCCCGGTGTTTGAGGTAAGTTAAATAATGCGTGAATACGAGACTTTCTTAAGTCCCCTTCTATAACTAGCACCTTTTTATCAGATTGTGCATAGGTAATTGCTGTATTCACCACACTTGTGGTCTTGCCCTCTTCAGTAAAACTAGAGGTAAATAATATAATTTGATTTTGTGTGTCCACATTTAAATAGTGTAAATTAGTGCGAAAAATTTTATAGCATTCTGTGGCCATACTTAAGGGTTCGTTTAGGGTTATTAAAGATTTTGAACGCATCATTTTCTTGGTTCCCCCTTAAACTGTGGAATTGTGCCAATAACGGGGATCCCAATGGCCTTTTCTATATCTTCATCTTTTTCTACGGTGTTATTGAGCATCATATTCAAAAAGATAATAAGTAGCGCTACCATTACGCCCAGAATCATTGCAATTGCAGTATTTTTCATTGTACTAGGGCTCACGGGCTTAACGGGAAGCTTGGCCACGTCTACGATATACACATTTCTGGCCCCTACAATCTCTTCGGCCTTCTCTTTTAATATTTCAGACACTTTATCTGCTATAGCTACAGCCATCTGTGGTGAAGGGTCTTGAACCGATGCATAGATAAAGCGAGAATCGTTTACCGTACTCACTTCTATTTTATCTCGCAAAATTTCTGCAGTGGTGGCTAGCTTTAAGTCTTTAATCACCGTCTCAAGCACGCGGTTGGTCTTTATTAGCTCCCGATAGTCGGTTACAAGCTTATTGCCTACATTTAGCTCGTTTAAACTAAGCTCTGCAATAGCACCTGCTTCTTTACCAATAAAGAGGGTTGTCTTTGCCTCGTACACCGGTGTAATATGGTTTTTGGTCACGTAAAAGGCCAGACTACCGCAAAGGATGGCTGCAATTGCCAGCAGCCACCAGAATTTAAGTATTTTTTGAATAAGCTCTATTAGGTCGATTTCTTGATAGTCCTGTTCCATAACGCTCCTCAATTTAGCCAATAAAGGCTTGTATCCAGCTGCGCTTTACCACTTTAGTGGGCATGCGCAGCACCTCTCTATGATGTAGCATGGCCATGGGGTTCTCCACCAAAATTTGATGGGCCCATTGGTCACCTAGGTGTTTTTTAATTTGCTCCTTTGCCGCTAGCATGCGATTGGGCCTGCGCTCCACATGATGCATATCGCTGGCCACAAAATGGGCATAACCCGCTTCTATCCAGCGCTTGGCCTCTTTGGGCTTTCGCACCACAAACTCGGCGCTTAGCTGCCCCAAACAGCCCTTGTCTATTAAATGCTTTAGGCTTTCTGGTCTTTCTAAAAAGTAGTCGTAGCGATCTACATGGGCTAAAATCACCCGGTAACCCGCCCGCTGTAGCCTAAAGATTAAATCGTGATGTATGGGATACATCTTCGATATGGGTAGCTCTAACAGAATGTAATCGGTGCCACCCAAGGTGTGCACATCGCCCGCTGCCAAATGCAGGGCAATTTCTTCGTCGGCGTAAACCTCGTTGCCAAGATGCAGGGTAATGGGAATTTTAGCCGCATCTACGGCCTCTTTAAGGGCATCGAACTGCATCTCGATTTGGTAATTGTCGAAGCTTGGCAAATGAAAGTGTGGCGTTGCCACCACATGGGTCACCCCTGCTTGGTGGGCTTGTCTTAACAAGGCCAAAGCGGCGTCCATGTTTTGGGGGCCATCATCGACCCCCGGTATCACGTGCGCATGTATATCAATCATTTTTTAACAGCCCAACGTACTTATAGTACAAATTCTGTGCAATTTCGTAATCCGCACCCTGTAGCTGGCTCTTTAAGTATTCATCTACCTGCTTGCGTTCAATGTCTGTAAGACCACCATCGGCAAGGCCAAAGATAAAGTCTGTGTCGAGGCGGTTGTAAATATCTGCGCCCCGAGCTAAATCGCCATCGTTAATCTTATCGCGGTTGCTGTTGATTTTCTCGTTAATCCAGCCATCTTTTACAAACACTTCACCGCCACCCAGTGGCGTGTTGCCGTCGGTGATTTCTGTGGCATCTGCCACAACCTCTGTTTGGTCTTCTACGGCAACTTCGACCGCTACAGGTTTAAGGGTTGCTGCTTCGCCATTTGCGTTTTGTACTGTTGCAGGTTGTTCGCTAGCTTCTGTGGCTAAAGGCTCTGCAAGTGCTGTGGGTTCTTGATAATTGAGGGCCGCAAAGCTCTCTATAAGCTCAGTTTTAAAGTCGGCCTTCACTTGTTCGTAGTTCACGGCAACCTCTGCCGTTTTGTCGCTTAAGAGGGTTGGCAGTGCCAAACCAAAGGCGATAACAATCACAAGAGCGGCCGCTAGGGTCCATATTCTCAGTTTCATTTGTCCTCCTGGTGTTGTATGCCAACCGTCTAGTGCTTACTTATTTGCTATTGGCGACGTTTACGGCAGTGGGTATTTTGCTGGCCAAGCGGAACAACATCACCGCTGTTTCAGCGCGATTTGCATTGGCCTTTGGCGCAAAGAGATTGAGGGTTTTATTTTTAGCATCTGTAAGGAGTCGACCTTGAATAATCTTCTCTTGTACGGTGAGTTTAGAATCTGCAAGGGCCCAGCTGGCGATTTCTTTAAGGTCGGCAAACTGTGCCATAATATTTTGATCTTTAACTAAGAACTTATTAATAATTAGCACGCGACCAATGGTGGTACTCATCTCTTGACGGGTGATAAAGCCCTTCGGATTAAAGAGGCCACTGCTGCTGCCTTTCATAAGCTGATTTAAAAAGGCTGCACGCACTTCTCTTACAAACCAATCGGTGACCTTAACATCTTTAAAGTCCGATTTTGCTTCTGTAACTGTAAGCTTTAACAGGCGTGTGACCAGTGCGGCAAATTCTGCGCGGGTCACATTTTCTCTTGGTGCAAAGGTGTTGTTGGCTCTGCCTTTAATAATACCCGCCTTGGCAAGGGCGTTAATGGCCTCTTGTGCCCAGGTGATTTCGCTAATATCTGTAAAGGTCAACTCGCCGAGTGGTGTTTCGGGATCGTCGATTTCTACTTCGGTAGTTGGCTGGGTAGTAGGCTGAGTTGTGGGCTGGGGTGCCAATGTGACAGGTGGCACCACTGGCGCAGCTGTTGTAGGCGGTACAATTGGCGCTGTGGTTGTTGGTGGCACAATAGGCGCTGTGGTTGTAGGTGGCACCACCACGGCAGAGACTGTAACAGAAGTGCTGTCTAAGA
>CALFXQ010000037.1 GCA_937958285.1 uncultured Fusibacter sp.
AGAAGAAGAGATCATGCGTTCATTTAAAGCGGATTTAGATGCACTATTCGATCGATATCAGAGCTTAGAGGATCTAAACAGTGAAGAGACGTATTGTTTTTTGAGTGTACTCGCCCCATACAAACTGTAAGGAGTAAAACATGGATAAAAAAGTGATTATTGAAAGCAGCAATAATAACAAGGATCAAGAAAAGGCAAGTGTTATTACAAATCAGGTAGTTACTGATAGTAATAGCGAGGAGCACGGTGGTTTAGGTTATGAAATCATTGGTGGAAATAATTAACTAAAGGATAATAAACACAAGTTTATTATACACAAATTTCCTATGGAGGGGTATATGAAAGACAACAAAAAAATCACAACAGAAGAATTGGAAAGCAAATTGACAAATGGCGTACTTGATGTAGATCAAGCAGAAGAGGCAGGGGCGGCAAATACAGATTGGAATCTCGTATGTACAGGTTGTGCTAGTGTATCAGTAGAGTAATCATTCTAAAGGCAGGGAGTGGCTATCATTCCTTGCCTTTAAAAAGTTACGCGGAGGAAATATGAAAGCATCCCGTTATAACATGACAGTTCCACTAAGTGGTGATGGAATAATTTTCTTTAATACCTTTAATAGGAATATGATTTTTGCCAATGCTCGAGAGGCTAATCAAATTCAGCAAATTTTACAAGCACTCCATCAAGAAGCGTTTAATATAGAAGATGTTCCAGTAATACAATACCTCAATCGAAAAGGGTTTATCCTGCGAGACCAAGAAAATGAGCTGGAAGCAATTGGTCGTATTGAAACATTGGTCAAAAATCGCGACGATATGTTTTACATCGTCATAAAGCCGACGTTCGCGTGCAATTTTCGCTGCTCGTATTGTGGACAAGATCATATCAGTCAAACCATGAACGATCAGACAGCAGAAAAGATTCTTAGCTTTATCTCAGCCAAAGCACAGACAACAAAGCTTATTAATGTAACATGGTATGGTGGTGAGCCGTTGTTAGAATACACGAGAATTCTCGCTCTTTCTAAGCGCGTTGCGGAAATCTGCGATTCTTTGGGCACTTCTTATTATTTTAGTATAGTAACGAATGCTTATTTATTGCCCAAAACACGCATAGAACAATTGATTGCACATACTTTCAAATACTTTCAAATCACTATCGATGGCGACGAAATGCATCATGATCGCGCACGGCCTTATGTAGACGGAAGTGGCACATTTAATACTGTTTTCGAGAGCTTAATCAATGTACTCACTTTGGGTCAAGAGCGGGATGTCCATGTGCATTTACGTGTAAATATCAACGAAGATAACCTTAGTGGTATTTTGCCTCTTCTACAGAAGGTGCCTACAAAATACAGGGGGCAGATTTCATTAGATTTAGTCAACTGGTTTCAAAATGCTGTTCGTCTAAATTTTTACGATTTAATAAAGTCTTCAATCCAATTGGGTTATCGCTATAAAAACCGAAAAAATCCATTTGCAGTATGCGAAGCTTCGTATAAGAATGTAGCATCATTTCTCCCAAATGGAGATGCTGCGTTTTGCAGTCAAGAATTCGACCATGCACAGTGCTATGGTACAATTGGCGAAAATGGTGAAATTCGCATAACAAATCAAGAGCGATACAATCAATTTCAAGAGCTTTGGAGTCACTCGAACAGTATCTGTTCACAATGTCTTAGACTTCCCATTTGCATGGGGGGGTGTAAGAAAGTACGTCTTTCAGATGACCAAATTTGCACAAATGGTGGACCAAGCGGCTTAAGTCTAGAAGAAGAAGTCATGCTTTTCTACTTAGATCATTTGCAATTTGAAGATCCAGAGGAGATTACTTATGAAAGAGCAAGAATCTAAGAAGTCATATTTTGAGATAAATAAAAGTCTCATTGAGAAAAATTTTATACTATTGATGCTTGGTAAGCTTGTCTCGCTCGTCGGCAGTCGCTTGCAAAGCTTTGCGCTATCGCTTTATGTTTTGGCACAAACGGGTTCTACAGTAAAATTTGCATCTGTACTAGCGGTTACAATGCTTCCGAATTTAATACTCGGACCGTTTATAGGTGTCTTTGTGGATTGGCTAGATCGGAAAAAGATGATTGTATATCTAGACTTAATCAGTGGAATCTTAACAGGGATAGCCGCATGGATTTTCTACCGACAAGGTGAACTCTCACTCCCTTTTATATATGGTCTTACAATAGCATTTTCAGTGATTTCGATGCTCTTTAATCCCGCGATTCGCACGATTATTCCCAGCATTGTAAAAAAGGAGCAGTTGCTTGAAGCGAATGCAGTCAACACCTTTGTTTTAAATTTAGGTCAGTTTATTGCGCCTGTTCTTGCGGGAATGATTTATGGGCTCTATGGTCTGGGACCTATCTTGACCATCAACGCTGTGAGTTTTGTACTTTCAGCAATAAGTGAGATGTTTATTTCGATACCAATATCGCATGTTAAGAGCAAACACATGACGTTTAATAACTATAGAAGTGACTTTGTTGAAGGCATACGCTATGTTCGCAAAGATCCAACGGTCTTTGGTATTATCAATATGGCAACGGTGCTCAATTTCTTCTTCAATCCAATTATGGCGATTGGGTTAATATTTGTCACAAAGGAAGTGCTCCGTATAAGTGATATAGAATATGGCTATATGCAGTCGGTAATCGTCGTGGGTATGCTCTTAGCTCCAATTATTTGCACGAAGTTAGCGAAGCGCTTTAGTATAGGTCACTTACTCTATCGCACGTTAATGATTGTATCGCTCCTATTGGCGGCATTTGCAGCAACATCCACCCTTTGGTTTTTAAATATAGTTGGCGATAATGCTCAAGTGGCATTTTGGGCAATTACCGGTATTGCAGCTCTAATCGCTTTTGTGGTATCTATCGGCAATATCGCCCTTGGCTCACTGATTCAGCAAAGTGTTCCCAATTCGCATTTAGGCCGCGTTGATACGATTATGGGATCGATTACGACAGCGGCAATACCCGTTGGTCAGATGGTTTTTGGCTTTATGTTTGCACATTTTTCACCATTTCTTAGCATTGGTACCTCAGCTCTGGCGATTGCTGCATGTGTGCAACTCAATTACAGTATGCTTAGCAAACAAGACACAGAGAAAGTAACACAAACGGGCATTGTGGCATAAGGTTTTACTTTTACGGTTTGAATAAGCCGTTAGTATGTCTATGAAAAGTTATGCATAAAGATCGGTTTTAAACCTCATGGGCGTCGTTTCATTTCTCAAATGTTAAACCCCCGTAAAATTGTAGCTATCGGGTATAATGAGAAAAGTTATGTAAACGTTTTCGAGGAGGAAACCGATGAAATTTAAGTTTGCCCAGTCACTGAATTTTAAGCTGGTCTTGGTGCCGCTTTTGCTAATCTTTATTGGTATTGCAGCGATTGGAAGTGTTTCGTCCTCTACGGCTGAGACCAACTTGCGAAAGGAAATGACCCGCAGTGGGCTCTATTTGGCCCAGCGTCTTATCGAGAGGCTTTCTGACAATCAAAAGACTTTAGAAGTTGTAAACGAACAAATGCAGGGACGTATTGCCACAGCGAATCGATTGGTGCTGATCAATGAAAACAGTTTGGAAAATCAGTACATTACCCGGCTAGCTCAAAATTTGGATGTAGAAGAAATCTCGGTCTACGATGGCGAAGGTATGGTGGTTTTCTCCAATAAAGGTGCGCTCCAAGGCACTGCTGCCGCAAGCGAATCAGAGGTCATGACCTTTATTCAGAGCGGGGAGAAGCGGGCAACGGGCCAACTGATTTTTAACGAGGAGACAAAAGTGCCTTTGCTTTATGGGTATCAGAGGAATGGTTCTGGTCTCACGGTGGCTACAGGAGTTGATGCAACACGCTTAAAGTACTTACAGGACCTATTTAGTTTTCAAACATTAATGGGTGCCATGGTGGCTTCCGATGAAGTGAGTTTTGCTTCATTTATTGATCCAGATGGTGTCGTTATTGCCCACAGCGACGCTGCCCTTGTTGGGGGTAACTTGTCGGATTTACCTATTTACCAACAGGTTCAAGGGTCTATGCAGCCCGAAACTGAAGATTTAGAATCTAATGCCACAGAGCTACTCACACTGATGGCGCCTGTTGTCATCGACGATCAGCCGATGGGGTATTTTTACATTGGTTATACCCTCGATGCGATAAATGCCGCAGTTTTTGGAAATAGTGTAGTTGTTTATGGCATATCGGCTGTGGTTTTTGTAGTGCTGGCTTTGTTTCTTATGGCGGTGTCTAGAAGGACAGTAGGTGCTATTAAGCGCATCAACGAAAGTTTAAAATCCATGGCTTTAGGGAATTTTACACCGCAGGCAGACCTAGAGCGCTTGATCAATCGCTATCGTTTTGCAGGTGACCACAACGAAATCGCCACTATAGCAAGATCTACTGAACAAATGCGCAGTGAGGTCTCCGAAATGCTTTTACAGGTTTCTGGTGCGACGGTTTCTCTGGAAGAGGCGGTTTCTGGCGTTCACCATATAGCAGCCCAGGCAACAGAATCGGCGAATCAAGTGGAATCGGCGATAGACCAAATCGCCCAAGGTGCTTCTGCCCAGGCTCAAGACACCTTAGTGGGTCAGGAGAGCATCTACAAGCTCTCCGAGGGCATTGGCACCATCAATAGGCAACTTCAACTCTTTAAGCAACGCACCGAGGCGGTGGAAGTTCAAAAGCAAGAAGGCTCAAGCCTATTGGGTCAGCTTTTGGAGCGCACTGAGCTTAGCGTGATTGCTGTGAGAGAAGTAAAAGCGGTCGTGCTTGGAACTAGCAAAAGTGCTGATCACATCGTGAAGGCCAGCGGCAATATTGCCCATATTGCCAAGCAGACAAATCTATTAGCACTGAATGCGGCAATAGAGGCAGCGCGAGCGGGAGAGGCGGGCAAGGGTTTTTCTGTTGTCGCAGACGAAATCAGAAAACTCGCCGAGGAGTCCAATACCTTTACAGCGGAGATTATGGCTGTTATTACCGAGCTGATTCAGCGCTCAAACGATGCTGTTAAAGATATCGATACCCTAGAAACTGTCATGGACGAGCAAACCATAAGTGTGAGAGACACTGCAGATAAATTCGAGGGGATTAGCGGGGCTATGTCAGAAATGTCTGTGGCGCTTGAGGCGGTAGATGAGGTGCGAGAATCCATCGCAGCACAAAATAACGCCATTATCGAGATGATTAATCACCTGTCGGCAATCTCCGAAGAAAATGCCGCAAGTACAGAAGAAGTATCTGCCACAACACTACAACAGGTGGAAAGTATGCGCAGCATAGAATCTTCTTCTGAGCGCCTTGCCGATTTGTCTTTGCAACTTAAGAATCGCCTCGCTCACTTCACGCTGTAACTGTCACATGATAGTGATCGTAAACGAATAATTACTCTAACTATAGGGGCAAAATATTCATAGACCATGAATATTTTGCCCCTTTTATAGAAAATATAAGGTTTTACGATTTAGTAAAGAATTCTAAAAAATCCTATTGACGTGTGGGAAAACGTAGTGCTATAATCAAATTGTCGAAAGCGGTTTCGAAAGTGATAAGTATTATCTGTCAACAATCATCCGCTTCTTTTTCGAAACAAAAACGAAACCGGTTTCGCTCTAGTGTTTCTAGTGACTTGAAGTTAACAGCACTAAGGCGTATAATAGGTTCGAAAACGGTTTCGACTAAAGGAGCGTATCATGGTGACTATTTACGATATTGCTAAGGCCTGTGGCTGCTCGAGCGCCACAGTTTCGAAAGCTTTGAACAATTATTCAGATGTCAATGTCAATACAAAAGAGCGCATCTTAAAAATGGCGAAGGAGATGGGTTTTACACCTAACTCGCAAGCCCAGGCGCTCAGCACAAAGAAAACCTGGAATATTGGCGTTTTATTCGAGGATGAGAATCAAAGTGGCCTTACCCACTACTACTTTTCACACGTTCTGCAGGCGGTGAAAGAACAGGCAGAAGAAAAAGGCTATGACCTCACGTTTATTTCCAAAAATCTCGGTGGCGACCGCATGAGTTATCTGGAACACTGCCGTAGGCGCAATACCGATGGCGTGGTCATCGCATGTATCGACTTTAAAGATCCTCAAGTGATCGAATTGATGCAGTCAGAAATTCCCGTTGTCACCATCGACTTCGCATCCGATTCTGTGAGTGCAATCATGTCTGACAATTATACGGGTATGTACGAACTCACAAAATATGTGATAGACCATGGACATTCAGATATTGTCTATTTCTATGGTCACGCCGCGTATGTTACTAGTGAGCGTATCTATGGCTTTAAGCGTGCAATGGAAGACAGCGGTCTCGAACTTAGCGATAGAAATCTCGTGATGTCAAAATACAACGACAAGGGAGTCACTTGCAGTCTAATTGACGAAATGCTCACTTGGCAAACCTTCCCTACAGCGATTATTTTTTCAGACGACTATAGCGCAGTATGGGGTATGCGATATATGGCCGAAAAGGGTATTCGCATTCCGGAAGATGTCTCCATTGCTGGATTTGACGGTTTGGAGTTTGGGGAGATGGTAACTCCTCGTCTTACTACCATGCAACAAAATACCAGCCGCATCGGAAAAGAAGCAGCACTAAAGTGCATTCAGGCACTAGAAACGAAATCAGAAGACAAGACACGGGTTATTTGTGGTACACAGCTCATTAGGGGCGGCACGGTGACAGCACCGAGGGTAAAGGCCGCATTAAAGTAGATTGAAGGGGGATTTTATGCAATCAACTCATAAATCATTGGTAAAGCGTCTATTAAGCATATTATTAGTACTGTTACTGGTTGTGGGCAGCACGGCTTGTTCAAAACCTGCGAGTGAACCTGTTGCAGCAGAAGAGACACAAGCGGCTGAGGCAACCACAGAAGCGCCAGCTGAACTAACAAACTCAGGCGATAAGCTCGTTGTTTGGACGTTCTCGGATGAATTGAAAGGCATGATTGAGAATCACTATGTCAAAGACAATCCAGATTTAGGTTATGAAATTGAAGTGGTTGTCGTGCCAAATGAAAACTATCAAACGAAGCTCGATCCAGTGTTAGCATCTGGCAGCAATGCTCCAGACGTATTTGCACTAGAAGCGGCTTACTTGAAGAAATATATCGATTCCGATTTCACTATGGATTTAACAAAACTTGGATTTAGCAATGACGCGCCAGTTCTAGATTATGTTATGGACCTTGGCAAAGACAAAAACCAGGTATTAAAAGGTCTTTCGTGGCAGGGTACTCCGGGTGCTTTCTTCTATAGAAGAAGCTTGGCAGAGAAGTTCCTTGGGGTTTCTGAGCCAGAAGATGTTCAACCGCTTCTTGCTGACTTCGACAAGTTCTACGAA